>CAINAY010000531.1 GCA_903846425.1 uncultured Noviherbaspirillum sp. | reverse complement strand
TCCAGCACGCGATCAAGTTCAGACAACAAACCGGGCGGTAATGGCTGGCTAGTTGTACTCAATTCTGCTGCAGGGAAAAATAGTGGCACGGCTTCTTGCCATATCATGCGTTGACTACTGCGCTCTACTACCGACAAACGCATGACGAAAGGTACCGGTGTGCGACGTGGCGCATCGTCACTGAAAAAATCACGCGTCGCACTCACCACTTTTTGCAACACGGGTTTCGTGTTAGCTGGTCGTATAGCTTCGATACCTAATGCACCCGATGGCAATAATTCCAGTTGCATGTGATAAGGCGCGATATCCGGTGTGGCTCCGCTTAACGCACGATCATAGGCATTGGCCGGAACCAAGGTTGTCGGTGCCAGCGACCATTTACGGCCCGCCGTTGCACGGGCGAACAACTTGGACTTAGCCTGATTAAGCAGCCTCTTCCAGTCATATTGATCTGCTCCGCTAGTGGCAATCCGCAGCGAAGCATCAAACGTAGCTTCACGACGGTAACGCTGAAGGTTAGCGCGGCAAATTTCTTCGGAAGGCGTAATACCCTTGCCTTCGGCAATGATGGCGGCTGATGGGCCGTCTTCTGCCTGAAGATAATTCAGCACGCGCACTCCACTGACTTTCATGTCTGAACTAATACGGGTGTTCTCATGCAGCTTGCCATTGTTATCTACCCAGGCTGCAGTATGTACGCGTGTCTGGCCATCCATCGCAGCCTTAACGAGTGCATTTTGCAGAGCTACCAGACGCTTGCGCGGGTCGGTAGGCAGTGGTGTGTCGCCTGCATAAGCAGACACCAAAGCACCGGCCAGCGGCAAGGCCAGTAGCAAGGGTAGAAAACGAGAGGCACGCATGATAGTCACCGTTGTAGTGTCAGTACTGATTAGCGGCTACGAGCAGCCAACTGATTCAGGTACAGAACGCGTAGATCATTAACTACACGGCCATCCAAGGACATGGTGGTCTCATAGGTATCGTCACCAATCGGTGTGATCGACTCGAGAACCGCGCCATAGATGATGCCTTGTACACGCGTACGGAAGGTATCACTCGTCACCATCATCTCAGCAACGGTAGTTGTCGCATCGAGTTGTTGACCGTAAACCTGTTCCGTCAACGCACGATACGCATCGAGCTTGGAAGCACGAATAGCCATCAGGCGCTGTTGCGAAGCATTTTTGTGATTCTGTGTGCTGATAACTGCATAGCCGGTAGCGCGGATTGTCTGCTGACGCTCCATCATCGGCGTAATCATGCTCACAGGCTCAGCCGATGCCTTGGACTCTGCCTTAGGCTCGGAGCGTGCAACTTCCGTTGCAGGCGTCCTGGGTTCAGCCGGTTTAACCGACTCAACAGGTTTAACTTCAGCTTTAGCAGACGCATTGTCAGCTATCGCCACCGAGGGAAACGTCTGGCAAGCTGAAATCAGCGCAACCAGCGAAACCATTGTGCATTTGGACATCTTGTTCATGAATCACCCCTTTTTGTCGTCATCGCATTCGTCCCACCCGGAACGCTTCTTGCGAAACCTAGTTATTTCTCGAAAAACCAACCACTAGAACCTGACTGGACTACCGAGACCACGTTCTACCGAAGCATTTACGGTGAGCAAAATTCCTTTACTCCCCCGCTTAATCGGCAGCCATTTCAGGTTCTTTAACGAAATGCCTACTGGAAACTCAACAAAACGGCTAAAAAATAGTTAAAAGATAATTTTTTCACTATGAATCCAACGAAATTCCAGCCTATCACCACTAAATCTTGCCGGAAAAGGACCAAGAATCGGTGGCACATCAATTGCTTAGTAGTTCCACGAGGAAATTTGTATTTGATACACCAAAATTTTAACTTATTGATTTTTAAAGAATTTTAAACAAAGCATAGCAATGAGCACCCTTTCCATGTCAACAATCCGACAGCGTCTGTCTGGCTTCGAATTCTCGGGCCTAGGCATTCCTTTCCTCGTATTGCTGATTATGGCCATGCTGGTAGTGCCCTTGCACCCCATGCTGCTGGATATTTTCTTTACTTTTAATATTCTCGTCAGCGTGGTCGTAATCATGATCGCGATCGGCACAAAAAAACCGCTGGATTTTTCATCGTTCCCCTCTGTTCTTCTTTTTGCAACGATGTTGCGACTGGCGCTGAACGTGGCGTCGACCCGAGTCATTTTAGTGAATGGACATGAAGGCGAACATGCAGCGGGGGCGGTGGTTGCAGCTTTCGGGGAATTCGTCATTGCCGGCAACTATGTGGTCGGCTTTATTATTTTCGTGATCCTGATGATCATCAACTTCGTGGTCGTCACCAAAGGTGCCGGCCGAGTATCTGAAGTAAATGCCCGTTTTACCCTGGATGCGATGCCCGGCAAGCAGATGGCGATTGATGCCGATTTGAATGCGGGCTCGATTACCCAAGAACAAGCCAAAAAACGGCGCGATGAAATTTCGCAAGAAGCTGACTTCTTCGGCTCCATGGATGGTGCTTCTAAATTCGTCTCCGGCGATGCCTTAGCCGGTTTGCTGGTTCTACTAATTAACGTTATCGGTGGCCTGGCCATTGGTGTCGGTCAGCACGACCTGTCATTCGCTGAAGCCGGCAAGCTGTATGTATTGCTGACCATCGGTGATGGCTTGGTCGCCCAGATTCCTTCATTGTTCTTGTCACTGGCCACCGCCATTATCGTCACTCGCGTGACCACAGCGGAAACCATGACCGAGCAGGCCATGACGCAATTGGCCAACCCAACTGCCCTATTTATCGGCGCAACCATCATGACGATTTTGGGTGTGGTGCCCGGCATGCCACATCTGGTGTTCCTGACGCTCGCCTTAGCCGCAGCGGGTTTGGGTGTCATGCTGCTCAATAAAGAAGATGTACTTTCAAAAGAAGCCGAACAACAAGCCGCCGCCGACGATAAACCCGATGCCCCTAAAGAACTGGATTGGGATGACGTTGATCAAGTGGATTTGATCGGCCTGGAAATTGGCTATGGACTCATACCTTTAGTGAACCCTGAGACTGGCGGGCAGTTAATGCCACGCGTCAAAGGTGTTCGCAAAAAACTCTCGGCTGAACTGGGCTTCCTGGTTCAGACCGTGCGTATTCGTGATGCATTGAATCTCGACCCCGACGTCTATCACATCGTATTAAATGGTGTGGTGCGCGGTCGCGGCGAAATCAAGAGCGGTCGTGAACTCGCCATCAATCCCGGCAAAGTCTACGGTGAGCTGGAAGGCATACCTACTAAAGAACCCGCCTTCGGTTTGGATGCGGTGTGGATTGACCCTGCCCAGCGCGACTATGCACGCACACTCGGTTACACCGTGGTTGATCCGGCTACAGCGATTGCTACGCATTTAAATAAAGTACTGCGCGATAGCGCGTCTGAACTGCTCTCGCACGATGAAACTCAGCAGCTGCTCGATAAATTAGCCGCTAAGTCTCCTAAATTAGTTGAGGATCTCGTCCCCGGCAAGATGGCCTTGGGCGTGATTACTCGCACGCTCCAGCATTTGCTAGCCGAAGGTGTCGCGATTCGTGACATGCGCACGATTGTTGAAACCTTGTCTGATGTCGCTGGCAAAACCCAAGACCCAGAACAACTCACCGCTTATGTCCGTCCTAAGCTCGGTCGCATGATCGTGCAAGAGCTGGTGGATATGAAAGATAGCTTGCCAGTGATGACGCTGGCTCCCGATTTGGAACAACTGCTGCACAACGTGCTGTCGAACGGCGCACCCGGACAATCGGTAGTGATTGAACCGGGCCTCGCAGAAAGTTTGTTTGCCGCATTGCGTGAAGCTGGCCGCACCGTCGAAGACGATGGTAATCCCGCTGTACTCGTGGTGGCCCCTTCGATTCGCCCATGGCTGTCGAAGATGGTTCGCCACCGCATACCAGAAATGACGGTGCTCTCGTATACCGAGATCCCCGATGATCAAGCAGTCAAAGTTATTTACACGGTAGAAGCACAGACCAAGTCCTAATCAGACGAGTCGCAACAGGAAAAAACATGGAACTTAAACGCATCCTCGCAAAAGATCTCCGACGGGCCACCGAAAAGGCGGTTGCCCTGTACGGTCAGGACGTGCTCTTCGTGTCGAATTCACGCGCCAACGGAATGATCGAAGTGATCGTCGCTGTCGACGTTAATCCCGAACCGTGGGCAGAAGCCAGTACAAGCGGCGATGGTGATCGCTTCAGCGAAGTGCTGCATAAGTCATTTAAAGCACTCGATAAAGGTGCGACTGCCTCCCCTGCCGATGAGCGCTCGATCAAACAGGATGCCAGCCAACCTACGCACAACGATCGCAATGATGAACAGGGCAGCGATTCGTCGAACGCTTCTCAGCATCGCGAATACATACGAGGGCGTGAAATTGTTGACATGGTGCGTGATGAACTCTCGGCTATCCGCAAAGAATTTAAGTTAGCCCAACGCGTCGCCACCTGGCAATCAGATAGCTCTGCGAATGTCGCAGTTCGACCACTGATCGCCGCCTTGGCCGAAGCCAGCATCCCAGTTTCATTGCGCACCCTTTTAGTTGATCACATCAACACGATGACGGATCTGGACGACGCTAAAGAAGCCCTGCGACTCCATCTCACCAAGAGCTTGGGTGAACATTGGGCCAAACTGCCACAACGCGGCGTACACGCTATTGCAGGTCCCGCTGGTGCAGGTAAGACATTAATGGTGGCCCGCTTAGCGCGCGCTGCCGCTGAACGTAAAGGCGCTGAATCGGTCGCAGTGATTAGCTATAGCGATCAACGTGCTGGTGCGTGGAGCCAAATACAAATGCTGTGCGCACAATCCGGTGTTGATTGCCTGCGCGCTAACGATCCAGAAACATTGAAAACCCTGCTCTCTGAGCTCGGCCAACGTCGTCTGGTATTAATCGACACACCCGGTGTGCAGACCGCAGAAAAACTTCAACAGATCATTGAGTGCTGCCCTGAACTCAGCGCTCATTTAATTGTGCCAGCTGATGCCTCGATGACGACGGTACGTCGCTATCTGGCTGACATGAAAATTAACTGGGCCAGCTTAATGGTCTCGCGCATGGACGAAGCAACTCAACCCTGGGCACTGCTGCAAATGTTGTGCGAAAAGCCAGTCAAACTATCCGCTGCATCACACAGCCCGCTCGCTACTGACGGCTCTCAAGTACTGACCGCCAATGAACTGGTGGCGCTGGCGATTCGTGGACTCGGATTAGAAACCACGCTGGTAGCAGACGAAGTATTAGATAAAGACGAAATGACCGTGGTCACTGCCACTCATGCTTTGGTCAACCGTATAGAGACTGCCACTCATGCAAGCTAAAACCGTAAAACGCAACACTGAAGTGATAGGCATAGCCAGTGGTAAAGGAGGCGTCGGTAAAACGACGCTCTCAACTAATCTGGCGGTTGCTCTCACCATGATGAATAAAAAAGTCATGCTGCTCGATGGTGATCTGGGTCTGGCCAATGCGCAAATCGCGCTTGGCTGCAAAACACAATACAACCTCTCGCATGTGATTGCCGGTGAAAAAACGCTAAAAGAAATCATCGTCACCTCACGCCAAGGCGTATTACTTGTGCCTGGCGCATCTGGTGTACATGAAATGGCAGCGATCAGCCCAGCGATTACGGCGGGCATCGTGCAAGCTTTTTCAGAACTCGATGACGATATTGATTATTTGATTTTAGATGCCGCTGCTGGTATCGCGCCGTCGGTATTGGCGTTTATGGAAGCCTGCCAGCGTCGCTTTATCGTGGTCAAAGATGAACCGTCGTCGATTGCAGATGCCTACGGCATCATCAAAGTCATGACGCGCGATCTCGAACTGGATGAAATTTATCTCATACCGAATATGGTGGAGAGTCAGGCCGCCGGTGCTCAGCTATATCGCCGTGTGAATGAAGTGTGCGATCGTTTTCTGGGTAAGACCCTACAATATTTAACATCAATCGAGTCCGACGAGATGATTCTCGCCGCCCTCAAAAAATATCAGTCAGTGATGGAATTTGCGCCCGGCAGTGCCGGAGCAAGAGATTACCGTCGCCTGGCTGATGCCATCACCCACCTGCCAACTATCAGCCACGCCTCTGGAGGACTTCAGTTCTTCATGGAACGTCTGGTGCGGCAGAACCAAGGGGCTTAAGCCATGCCACCATCAATCCGACTATACGAACAGACTGGAAAAGCCGGCAAGAGCCCCGACGAGGCGCTCATCCTTGAAAATTTGGGGATGGTTAAGCGTATCGCCGTGCATCTTAAAGCGCGCATACCCCCTTTTATGGAAGTCGACGAGTTGGTTCAAGTCGGCATGATCGGACTCATCGAAGCCGCACGCGCGTTTGATCCGACTAAAGGTGTGGCGTTTGAAAGCTACGCACACAGTCGAGTGCGCGGCGCGATGATTGATGAAGTTCGCCGCTTATCTTTCCTGCCCCGCTCTGCTGTCGCATTTAACAAATCGCACAGCACCGCTAATCAGGCGTTGGCATCTGAGCTCGGACGCGCACCAACCCAAGCCGAATTGGCCGATTACATGGGCGTGGAACTCGATAGTTTTGAAAAAGATCGCGGTAACGCACGCCAGTTCGAGACCTACTCGATGGAAGTGGTGACCGATGAAGTGATGAACCTGCCCGATCAAAGCTCGCGACAGCCGGATGCGATCGTTGAAGAAGCGCAAATGATGGAAGCGCTGACCGATGCGATTGACCAGTTACCCGAGCGTGACAAGCTGGTGATTTCGCTCTACTACGTAGAAGAACTTAACCTTCGCGAAATTGGCGAAGTATTGGGAGTGTCCGAATCCAGGGTGTCGCAAATCCTATCGGCTAATGTGAAAAAGCTTCGCACTCAGCTGAAGTCCGAGCCGCGGACCCGCTAATTAGAGGTAAATTATGGCGCAACAGATCAACACCATACTGCTGCTATTAATTCTGATCGGAATTGTAGGCGCCCTGCTGGTGATGTTCTTCACCCTTGAAAAAGTGGACGACATACAGACAGGTAAAAGTGCCCAAAAACCCCGCTTCAATCCCGCTGATACCTTTGGCGGCTTGTCGGGTAGAGAGTTATGGGATGCAATGTTAGGGGTGCCCCTGCGTGGTATCACTGCCAAAGAAATACTCCCTCTTAAGCCACGCTACGAAGTCGTACTGCAAAAACATTTAGAAATTCTATTTGAAGAAGGTCAGCACGACGGTCGTGAAGGCTTTTTGATGCCTGTTCGCTGCGAGCGCATTGTGCCTACCCTGCGTGGTGATATCGAATCGTGGATACCGCATGAATTCGCCGTCGGTATTTATAAAGTCGGTTACAGCTTAATTACCGAGCCCGATGAAGATCCTGACACCTTGCGTAAGCAGCTTGATGAGATTGGTGATGAGATTTTCTCCGCCACCGGATTGCCACCGCATCCCTTGTCCAAGCTCCTGATGCCGTTCAAGGAAGAAGAAGAGTTCCCGCCAGAAGAGCCCGAAACGTTTGAAACCGCCGAAGAAGATACGGACGAGGTAACCGCCGAAGGCGACACCGAAGCAGTCGCCGCATTAGCGGCACCCGAGGCGACTTCCACAGAAATGGCTCAAGGCGACGCTGGCACTACCGATTCAGAAAATACTGCTCAGGGCAGCAGCGAGCTAGATGAATTACAAGCCGCTGCTGAAGCCATGGCCGCCGAACGGCTCGCCTCCGAAAACCCTACGGCCAAACCAGAACCCGTTCCAACCGCTTGATTTAAAAGGGTTTTATAAGTAGACAAAAATCGATCCTCAAGTCTTTCGGCACCCCGCCGATTATAGGTCTGACGCAATGAATTACTCAGGAGCGACAGACCATGAACATGAGAGAACGAGCCCTCGCCAGTTACGGTGATGTGAAAGTAACAACCGGTGTATCGGGTGCAGACAATGTGCAGCTTATTCAGATGCTGTTTGACGGTCTGATAGAGAGTCTCGCCACGGCGCGCGGCCATATGGAACGCGGCTCCATCACAGAAAAATCCAAGAGTCTTTCACGTGCTGGCCGCATCGTAGTCGGTCTGCAAGGCGCACTCGATTTTGAAAAAGGTGGCGACATCGCGCGCAACCTAAACGACTTATACAGTTATGTGACGCGTCGCTTATTCCATGTCAATGCCAACAATGACCTGGAAGCTTTGCAGGAAGTGCATAACCTGATGAACGAGATCCGCAGCGCTTGGCTGCAAGTACCGACCTTGGTACCTGCTACTGGCCGCTCAACTGTGCTGAACTAAGCCACCACGCTTAAGCCGTCTAGCCACACAACGAAGGCCTGCTCTGGTGCAAACCAGAGCAGGCTTTTCATTTGGTTTTTATTTTAGTAATTAAATAGCCCGACAAAGAAGTCCAGCTGGACAGCTTTGCCCTCCCGATTAACCGTCCAAAAACCGCCAATTCAATGGATTTTCTGACCTGACACGATTTTTGCTTAATGAACTGCCACTTGAAGGCAACTCAGGAAGCAAATAACGATGAACTCCGTATCGAATCAGGCCATTAACGCCGCACAACAGGCGAAAAAACTCGCCAAATCAGCGCTTTCCTCTGGTCCCACCGAAGAAGGTGGACAGTTTGGTGACATGTT
>CAINAY010000530.1 GCA_903846425.1 uncultured Noviherbaspirillum sp. | reverse complement strand
CGCATCGACTTTTCAGGCGATTCGATGAATCACTTACGAATTACTCTTTGAAAGCTTCGATAGCAATATCGATTCTTACTTCATCGCTGACGTTAGGCGCATATTTGCCCATACCGAACTCTGTACGTTTGATTGTCGTAAACGCGTTCGCGCCAATCGCATCTTTCTTCGCTATCGGATGGGGCATCGCTTGGAAGGATGTTACCGTCAAGGTCACAGGCTTGGTAACACCCTTCAAGGTCAAGTTACCTTGAATTTCAGAGGGCTTATCGCGAGTAAAAATAACTTTGGTTGATTTAAAAGTCGCCGTTGGAAATTTGGCGGTGTTTAAAAAATCTTCAGCTTGAATGTGCTCGTTAAACAGTGTGGAGCCAGTATCCACCGACGTTGTTTCAATGGTGATATCTACCTGACCCGTTTTGGCTGCTTTATCAAACATGACCTTACCCGTGGTTTTGTTAAAACGCGATAGTTGCGTCGAGTAACCTAGGTGGCTATACGAAAAACGTGGGAAGGTGTGCGAGTTATCAATTGCGTAGCTATCAGCGGCTGCAAATGCATTCGATGAAGCGGCGCTGACTAAAACCAATGCTGTAAAAAGTTTTTTCATGGTGATCATGGGAGATTCTCCTTGTTGTTAAGTGAGGTTAATTGCTTGCTATGGTAATGCTATTTTTCTTGGTGAAAATTAATGATTAATTTCTTCTGGTGCGATTTTCCTACGGGATGGAAGCATTTTTTTAAGTACGTCATCTTTGTCGATGAAATGGTGTTTAAGTGCAGCAATTACATGAACAACGATGACGCCAACGAGTAATTTATTCAGCGCTTCATGGACTTCTTTTAATGCATCGCCGACCACTTTATCTTTGGGTAGTAAATCTGGAATAGGTAAAACTCCAAACCAGACTGTTTGAAATCCTTTAGCAGAACTCATTAGCCAGCCTGATAAAGGAATTAAAAACATGAGCGCGTAGAGAGCGAAATGAAAAATAGTCGCTGCCACTTGCTGTAGCTGAGGCATTTGTGCAGGCATGGCAGGCGGTGTATGAGTGATGCGCCAGCCCAGCCGAGCAATCACTAATAGAAACACGGTAACGCCTGCCCATTTATGCCATGAGTAAAATTTTAATTTATCGGGCGAGAGTGGCAGATCACTCATGTAAAAACCAAGTAGTAGCATACAAAAAATCATCAGCGATACTAGCCAATGAAGTATCTTTGCTGTGCTGGTGTAATGCGTTATGTCAGACATAAAACCCTCAGGGATTAGTGCTTAGGTGAGAATGCATAGGCATCCATAGCAAGTACATAGTCGCTAATGCCCGCATGAAAGCGTTGTACATCGGCTCCGGCGCCAGCCGCTCCGAGTGCGACATACAAAGGCAAGAGATGTTCATCGGTAGGATGAGCATTCACAGCGCCTGGCGCTTGTTCGCGGTAATGCATCAATGAATCTATATCGCCATCCTGCAAATGAGTCGCCACCCATTCAGGAAAATCTCTTACATAGCTAGGTGCCTGTCCACCGTTTTGACGCGCACTCATGTAGTCGCGCAGGTTATGCGTGATGGTCCCCGACGCAATGATCAGAAAATTTTTGTCCACTAGCGGTGCTAATGCTTGCCCTAATTTATACGCTTGTGCCACACCCGCATGACTTTGCAATGACACTGGGATTACTGGTACATCCGCTTCCGGAT
>CAINAY010000529.1 GCA_903846425.1 uncultured Noviherbaspirillum sp. | reverse complement strand
TGGACACTCAAATCAACGGCAAAAAAGTCCGTGGCGCAGTTCACGCAGGTCGTAATGGCTATCTATGGATGTTAGATCGTCAGACCAACGGCAAGATCGACTTTGTGAATGGCCTGCCTTATGTTCATAACGATGTCTTCACAGGTATCGATAAAAAAACTGGCCGTCCTAGCTACGACGAGAGCAAAAAACCTGGCATGGGCAAAGCGGTTACTTTCTGCCCATCGCTATGGGGTGGTAAAGACTGGCCACCAGAGGCGTGGAATCCAAAGACAAAACTGTTCTATATCCCTGCAAACAACCATCTCTGCTCGGAACTTCCGAAAGCTGACGAAATCACCTACAAAAAAGGCGATTTGTATATCGGCTATCCGATCGATGGCGTGTTGGGCAGCCTGCGCTACGAAGGCGGCAAGAAGCCAAATAGCATCGGCGAACTACAAGCATGGGATTTGAACACCGGCAAAATGGCATGGGTTCATAAGTTTGACCGTGCAATCTGGGCACCGCTGCTGACCACAGGCGGTAACCTCTTGTTCACTGGCGGCACTAACGACCGTATTTTCCGTGCGTTTGATGCGACCACCGGCAAGGTGCTCTGGGAGTACAACATGCCATCCGGTGTCACTGCTGTACCGTCGTCATATGAAGTTGCCGGAGTTCAGTACATTGCGGTTCAGGCTGGCTGGGGTATTGATGCTCAGCGTATGCAATCGGGTGTTGATGCACTCGACGGCAGTGTAACTTCCGTACCGCAGGGCGGCACCATTATGGTGTTTAAACTGGAAAAATAAATCTAGCCGTACTTAGTAACACCTCTAAAACCCGCCTAACCGGCGGGTTTTTTATTTTATTTTTACTCTGTTTTTTATTTTTTTTATCTGCATAATCCAAGGCAACACTGCGTTTTAATTAGCTGCATGTTCATAATCGAAAAATAAAAAAATAGGAGTCACTAATGACTGGTTTCATTCAAGTTTTGCAGCTATGTTTCTTGGTTTGCCTGATGATTTTTTCAAACAAGCCCGCCGACGCTTTTGTATTGTCTAACGGCGAAGAGATTCAATGTCATTTTTCCCGCGATGGCCTATCAGGTACCGCCACGGAAATCTGGAACACGTACACGAATTCAGATGACCGAAATCCTGAACTGGGAAGAGCAGTCGCCGTCATGCGATTAAATACAGAGGGGTGGCCAACCATCATCATTGACGCCGAAGCACATAAAAGAACATCCAAAGGAACACCCGCCATATGGGACTTCGTTTATTTTCATGAGTGCGCGCACGCACAGCAGCCTAGCCTGACTGAAATTGAAGCCAATTGCGCATCCTATAAAGAGTTACAACGACGCGGCCTGATGAACTATCACCGCATGAAAGAATTAGAAGCAATTCATCTGAGCATGCTGATTTTGCCTGAAGAGTACGGTGGCTCGGGAGCCATGTTTTGGCATAAAACCAAACTGTGCGCGGGAGAGACGCAAAGATGATGCTTTCATTAGTCTGGCGCATGACTAACATCAACGGCATTTTCTACATTTGTGGGAGCCTGATGCGACCGAATCGCAAAAGTTAAAAACACGTAGGGTAAGGAGAGAAAAATTAATCCGACACCGGCCAGTCCGAACCCCAGTAAAGCACGCAGCAAGAAAAAAGTTGTGATTGGAACCAAAGATCGCCACGTTGAGCAGGCATTAGACGAAGCGCTCAAAGAAAGCTTTCCCGCCAGCGATCCTGTCGGCATTGTCAGTGATAAATTACAAGCTGATAAAAGTGACCAGCTACCGCGACATGGCCAAAAATAAACGTCGTCTAGATTTTTATAATTAAAACAAATTCCAGGCAAACAACATCAAACTAGTATAGTTACTAGCGTTACGACCTGCGCCACCATAGTTACTTCTGCCATCAAATTTGTCGTACATCGTATATTGCAGACCACCTAAACGCAGCTGTGGATCAAAGCCATTTTTTTGCCTGCTTAACAAACGGTTTACAAGCAATCTGGATGCGATTACTTTGCCAGGTAAAGTCGGTGTCCTGCAGTGACGCGTTTTCTATCCTCTGCTTCTACACCCCATTGCTTACCCAAAGTTGACCATTGTGAGAAAGCATCTACTGCGGCATTCAGAATCATTTCTGGATGGTGAATGTCGAATTTCTTACCAAAATCTATCAGCTCATCTCGAGTAAATTCATCTCCGTGACCGGCCACTGTCATTTGATGTTGCCGTGTATAGCCAAGACCCGCTGAATAAGTTAAATCATAGGCCGGCGCCAGCGCCCAATCGGATAATTTTTCTTTCATCAAAAATGAACTATTTTTTACATGATCGTCCTGATTACGACCAACCATATTAAATATCATTCGCCGATAAGCTTGATCCATCGCCGGATAGCCTAGGTGTAACTCTTGAATCAGTCGTAACCATGACTCGTAACTGTATGCGCCCGGTAAGTTGTAATCAACATGAGTCATACCTGCCAGACTATGCATATGGTGCTTAGCTGTTTGTGTGCGATCGAATCGTCTGGTCATGAAGTGAAACAGCGGACCATCTTCCGCATAGCTCACTTCCTCCATCTCGATACCTAATTCCTTTGCTAGCAGCGCATAGGTATATTCAATTCGGTTAAATGGTTTAGCTTTGTTGTCGCGTTCACTCGCAGAATTGATACCATCAAACTTAATCAGCCAATGCTCTTCTCCAACGCGATGATTTGCAAATCCAGATCGAACTTTATTTTTTTCTCTATCCCACAAAATCAACGCTTTAGGTCGTGCGCCACCCGCCGATCCTCCAACACGCATAATTTCGTGAATGGCTTCACCAGCGTCTCCCTCAATTAATCGACGCGCAGACTCCACCAAGCTCTTAATTTCAAGAGCCCGCTCTTCCTCAGCACTTTTACGTTGTAATTGCGGTGCATATTCTAGGGCACCCATCCCTCTATTTCCGACATACAGTAAACGCTGTACCGGACTCA
>CAINAY010000528.1 GCA_903846425.1 uncultured Noviherbaspirillum sp. | reverse complement strand
TTGTTACTGCAAATTTGAGTACTGATGATCGGAAAGAATTTAATCAACCGGAATGGTTAAGAGCAGCGATACAGGAACTTCTAAATCCAAAGTCCTGCGTGAAACAGATTAGGTTGGATTTTTCTATTCATCGCGAAGTGTCGGATCCGCGTTTTGGTCGCTATACTATTTTTAATAAAAATTTTCGTGACGAGATCATCAATGTTCCGAGTGTGGTTGATGACAGCCTTGGTTCGCCAATCAAAGTCCTGTCAGAGGTAGGCTGGCAGTTAAAGCAAAATGACAAAGACGAACAAAAAAGTCTCATCGTTGAATTAATAATTAAGAACAATCTCACGGCATTAAGAGAAATTGATGTATTGCCGTCTACTTTACCTATTACATTGCTAGATGCGAGCGGAACCCGGGCGGGTGGTCGGCGAGTGGATCAATCGTCTTCCGGCGGAAATTTCTTTTTGTTGATTAACCGCTTTGATTTAACGTCTTTGTCGGTGTATGTAGCCAAAAATTCATGCAAACTGAAAACCTTAATTCTTCATGATTGCACCTTGGATTCTTCTGCACTTGAAGAGCTCGCTAAAGGCTTGGCAAAAAATAAGACTGTTCAGACACTGGATTTATCTAAAAATCTGATTCGTCGTCCCGGGGTTCATGGACTTAATACATTTGCAGGATTGCAGACCTTCGCTGAGACGCTCGCCACGTCGGTCAGCTTACTACATGTCAGTTTAGCGAATTGCCGCTTGCGCGATCGGGGTGCTGCCTTACTTCACGATGCCCTAAAAACGAACCTGCATTTGAAGTCGTTGGATCTGACTGGAAATATGATTCCGGCTGACCATCCCGTTTGGGGCGATACTCGGGTTATTGGTAACTCCTTGATGTCAATTGAGGCGGCCGTCAGTTCTTATAGTTAATCAAAGGATTTCAAGTATGCATGCTCCTGCCGAAGTACCCTCCATCGGTTTTATTGTCTGGAGTGAGGGTGACAAAGACTGTAGCGCGCACTGGCAGTCTGATAGTGGTTTGGCATCTCCAAAGCGCGTGGTGGTCGCTGACGATACCTTAACAGCGGATTCTGCTTACCGATTGGCGTGTGAGGGTGTGGGTATCTTATGGCGAGGCGATTTTCAGAATGCGCGTCAATTACTGCAAGCTCTTGTGCGACGCGTTGAACGGCCCTCCAAGAAAAGTCATCGTATCAAAGCAAATACCCCAGCTGCAGGCACTAAAGACGCATTTAATTTATATCGGCTATCGCAATCACAGCGTGCGCGCACTTTGGGCATGTTGTTGATTCCTTTCGAAGCGGGTCACCGTATTCCTTTACGACGTGCGCCCGATGTCAGTCAGGCATGTAGTGAAGCAATGGGCCAGTCAGATACATCGTATGTGATGTCATTGCGTGAACTGTTAGGCATTATTAGCGCGCATGAATGGCGCAAAAAAGGGATAGAGATCTCGGTTCTGCTAGGTGATGGCAGCGCTCAGCGCATTCATGCGCATTACGGCGTGTTTGCACCGCTGCGTGGGGAGTATCTTCCTTTAGTCGCTGAAGCTAAATTACCAGCGGCTTTCAAAAAAGATGCCCTGGCATTTGATATTGGCACTGGCACTGGTGTGTTAGCTGCATTGTTGGCTCAGCGAGGGTTTGCGCGTGTGATTGCTACCGATGTTAATTCTCGGGCTTTGCAATGTGCGCGTGAAAACATTCAGCGTTTAGGATTGAGTAAACACGTTGATGTTATGGAAGCGGATTTATTTCCACCTGGGCGAGCTACGCTGGTGGTGTGTAATCCTCCATGGATACCAGCGCGGCCTACTTCGGCACTCGAGCAAGCAGTGTTTGACCCCGATAGCGCGATGCTGCGCGGTTTTCTTGCCGGCGTTGCTGAGCATCTGATCGAGGGTGGTGAAGCATGGTTGGTGCTTTCAGATTTAGCTGAACGTTTAGGCTTACGCAGTCGCGATGAATTATTAGAATGGATAAAATTGGGTGGATTGAACGTAGTAGAGCGCTTAGATGCTCGCCCAACACACAAAAAAATAGCTGATGAGAACGATCCATTACATGCTGCGCGAGCGGCTGAAGTAACTTCCTTGTGGCGTCTTACAACAATGTGATTTATGGCTTTTTAAGGAACTCTTGCTGCTAAGTTGGTACGGAATGTTCCCTAGTCTTTGAGAGATTGGACAGTCCATGAGTATTTTTTCTAAAATTAATCCAAGAGATTACGCGTCAATACAACAAGATAATTCATCGCACGACACTGATATACCCGAATCGACTACGAACAGTAGCATTCCGCCTGCACTGGGTCTGCATTCACCTAATGCCGAGCAGCATAAAAAATTATTAGAGCAAAATTATATTAAGACGATTCCGCTTGAAGTGCGTCTTCAGGTACTCAATTTTGTTGTCCGTAATCGACATCCAGTTGTTGCAAACGATGATCTCATAAGCTACGCCCAAACATCGAAGAGCGCTTTGGCTGACGTAGAGACAGACCATGCCGCGTCAGGCCAGCCACAACAGTCGCTACTAGCAAGCCGTACTCTGGTAAAAAAAGCATGGGAAAAAGCAGTATCGAATGGCTTTTTCAATCGGGCAGAGGTATTCCAAAATGAATTGAAAAAACTCGCC
>CAINAY010000527.1 GCA_903846425.1 uncultured Noviherbaspirillum sp. | reverse complement strand
GTTTGGCGAAGGATTGAAAAATCTTGGCTATACCGAAGCCATGCACGTCATTGCAGGACATGAACCGTGTGGTGTAGTGGTAGCGGTTGGATCGAACGTCAATCCTAAACAAGCCTATGTGGGTCAACGCGCAATGGTGCATCACTATCGCGGTTGCGGTGCATGCCCGCATTGCTCAACGGGTTGGCAGCAAATGTGCGTGGAAGGTGTAGCAGAAATTTACGGCATCACCGGTCATGGCGGTCATTCTACGTATATGAAATGTCCGGCGAATACTATCGTTGAGTTGCGCGAAGAACTCTCGTTTGAAACCGGAGCAGCGATTGCCTGCGGCACCGGTACTGCATGGGGTGCATTGCATAGACTCGAAGCCAGCGGCGATCAAACCATCGCGGTATTTGGTCAAGGCCCGGTCGGCTTATCCGCTACCCAACTCGCTGCTGCCATGGGGATGCGTGTGATTGCACTGGATATCAGCGATGAACGCTTAGCGCGCGCCAAAGAATTCGGCGCCGATGAAATTATCAATCCAACCAAGACTGATGCAGTCGCTGCGATACGCCAGTTAACTCAAGGCTTAGGTGCGCATGCATCAATCGATTCATCCTCATCACCTGAAGCACGACTGCAATCGGTGCAATGCGTACGCAGCTGGGGTAAGGCTTGCTTTGTGGGTGAAGGTGGTCAGGTAACGATTGATGTCAGTCGCGACATGTTGCGTCGCCAAGTGACGGTGATTGGTTCGTGGACTTTTTCTACCGTGGGTCAAAAAGAGTGCAATGATTTTGTCGCTGATCGAAAAATTAATGTCGATGGACTCTTCACCCACCGCTGGAGACTCGATCAGGGTGAAGAGGCGTACAAAATTTTTGATCAGCAAAACTCAGGAAAAGGCGTGTTTTTGATGTAATCGAAGAACTTCATTTCTCATATCAATCTAACTTATTCCGACTGTCTAAATCAATGATTGTTTAGACAGTCGGCCCCCAAGGTGCTGCCATCATTAATTTGTTTTCTTGCGACGCGACTAAAGGTCTCACCTTTTGTGCAAAGGCCATAAACTGTTCATCAGCGAACAAGGCAGCCCAAAACGCACGGCGATCTGCATCATCCTCAAATTTCCAAATATGGATAAGCTGATGCAAAGCGCCGATGTCGCCAATAAAATAGCCCACCAATTTTTTAGGGTGGCGCTCAATCGCGGGATAACCCAACGTTTTATAGAGCTCAACGATCTCGCCCATCTTGCCCACGATTGCCTGATAGGTACGCATTTCATAGATAGCCATCTTGTCTCCTTAGATTAGTTTTTGTTTATTTATGCAACCGATCATTACATGCCTAATTTATCATCAAACTTACCTGATATAGCACTCAATATCAATTAACCAGACAAGCCTTAATTACTCTGAGCCCATGCGCGGGCAACTGGTGTAAATTATCGCCCTTGGCGATTAAATCGCATCGAATAAACACCAGGAGAAAATTTTGAAAATCACCACTGGGCGCCCGGCAACGTTGGCCCCGCATGGCATGGTCACCTGCCCTCATTCACTCGCTTCGCAAGCCGGCATTGATGTATTACGTGCAGGTGGCTCTGCGGTGGATGCTG
>CAINAY010000526.1 GCA_903846425.1 uncultured Noviherbaspirillum sp. | reverse complement strand
GGCGGGCTTATCTGGGAAAACTCACGCGCGGATTGGGAGTGGGTACTGGGCGTCAATGTCTGGGGTGTGATTAATGGGGTTAGGGTATTCACACCATTAATGCTCGAATGCGCAAAAAGCGACCCAGATTACGAAGGCCATATTGTAAATACTGCTTCTATGGCGGGCTTGTTGAACCCACCAACGATGGGTATTTATAACGTATCCAAACATGCAGTGGTATCGCTTTCAGAAAGTCTGTATCACGATCTCTCCCTAGTCGAAGCGCCTATAGGTGCATCGGTACTGTGCCCTTATTTCGTGCAAACAGGTATTAGCCAGTCTCATAAAAATCGGCCGGATGATTTGAAATCCAGTGAAGGCCCAACAGTGAGTCAGCAAGTGTCGCAAGCAGTTCTTGAAAAAGCGGTCTCCTCTGGAAAGGTAAGTGCAGCCGATGTCGCACAACGCACTTTTGATGCGATTCGCGACAACACGTTTTATATTTATTCACATCCTGGTGCGTTAGGCAATGTACAGCGCCGCATGGAAGATATCGTCACTGGTCGCAATCCTAGCGATCCCTACGAAGCGGCACCGCATGTGCGGGAAAAACTGCAAGCGGGTCTGAAGGGACAAGCCTAGTGAAGGCCAGCATACAAGAAGGGCAATTCGCGACACTACCGAATGGCATTCGTCTGCATTACGCCAGTGCGGGTGAGCGCGGCAAGCCTCTTATACTTTTTTTGCATGGCTTCCCCGAATTTTGGTATGCATGGCATGAGCAATTGCAGGCATTCGGAACGACACATTTTGCTGTCGCGCCTGATCTGCGTGGATTTAATCTCTCCGATCAGCCATCTGATGTATCGGCTTATCGTCCCAAATTGCTTACGCAAGATGTTGAGCAGTTAATTGCACACTTAGGTTATGAGAGTTGCATACTGGTTGCGCATGATTGGGGTGGTGCATCGGCATGGAATGTCGCGATTGGTCAGCCGCAGTTGGTACAGCGTTTAATCATCATTAATTCAACTCATCCCTATCCTTTTGCAATGGCGCTTGCGCACGACAAGCCGCAGCAAGAGGCAAGCGCGTATATGAATTGGTTACGTGCGACGGGTTCTGAAGAAGCGCTAGCTAAAGATAATTTCCGCGTGATGGAGCAGTTCATGCTGGGCATGGGTCGCGCCTCGGATCATTGGTTTGATGAGCCCACACGTGCTCGCTACCACGCTAATTGGGCACGCGGACTCACCGGTGGGGTTAACTACTATCGAGCGACACCGCTATATCCACCGAATGGTGATGATTTGGGTGCGGGCAAACTTACGCTCGATCCGAAAAATTTTCATTGCAAGGTCCCGGTGCGCGTTATCTGGGGCATTCAAGACAAAGCGCTACTACCAATTTTGTTAGATGACTTGCCATCGTTGGTTGATGATTTAGTCATCCATCGTTTATCCGAATACACGCATTGGGTAGTACATGAAAATCCTGCGTTGGTAAATCAACTGATTGAACGTTTTCTTACTGAATAATTGATTTTTTATTATGGCTAGACACGACTTTTCTTTTTTTCATGCACTACGCGTACGTTGGTCTGAAGTGGATATGCAGGCCATAGTCTTCAATGGTAATTATTTAAATTATTTTGACGTCGCCTTTACCGAGTATTGGCGCGAGCTGGCTTTGCCTGACGTGATCGCTCAGGCACAAGCTGGTCTAGAGTTATTTGCCCGCAAAGCCACCATTGAGTATCACGCACCGGCACGGTTTGATGATGTGTTGGATATCGGTGTTCGCTGTTCTGAATTGGGCCGAAGCTCGATGCGATTTGTTTTAGAAATTTACAAAGCCGATGAACTGCTGGTTTCTGGTGAAATGATGTACGTACATGCCGACAGTCGCATCCGAAAAAGCGAACCCGTGCCTCAGAGCTGGCGCGATGTGCTAGTGACCTATGAAAAAGGCTGTCCAGTCAAGCTATGAGTTTTAGAATTATTACGGGCGATTGGGAAAGCGTGCGTGAAGATGCGCAACGTGTGCGTATCGAAGTTTTCGTGATTGAACAAAACGTACCGATTGAATTGGAATGGGATGAAGGCGATGAAGTCAGCACCCATGCCATTGCGTATGACGATGAAGGTCAACCGGTCGCCACGGGGCGCTTACTACCTGATGGACACATAGGCCGCATGGCTGTCATTAAACCCTTACGCGGTTGCGGCTTAGGTAGAGAAGTCTTGCAAGCGCTTTTGCATGAGGCGCGCGAAGAAGGTCACAAAGATTTGCTGCTGCATGCACAAACGCATGCCTTAGCGTTTTATGAAAAGCAGGGATTCATTGCTGAGGGTGACGAATTTATAGAGGCCGATATACCGCATCGGCTAATGCGCTTAACACTAGGTTAACATCACTCAAAACTTTTTTAGCGAATCACTCGCTCGTGCAATTCAGCACTGCCAGCACCATGCACTTTCAAAAGCGTTGAAGCACGAGTGCCGTAGTCGGGAGACTCGATGCAAATAGGCGATAACAGTCGCTCCCACTCCAAACTAACGCCAGTATCTGGCAGTCGACAGTCGGCTGCATGCGTGGTGTCAGAAAGCATATCGAAGTAGGCGTCATCGGGCGCGCTTTGGCATAGCAGACTAGAGAATTGCGCCTTAGCGCGCACTACCTTGGGCCATGGCGTGTCTAAACTACCATTCGATAAACCATAAATGCCTGGCTTTAGAAGTAAGGCCTCAGAATCATTCTCGTTTGAGAACCAAAAAACGTGCTCACCATCGCCGATCAGCAGATTAAAACCGTTATATTGATCAGCCGTTTGTTGGACCTTCGCCAAATAATCTTCGGCGCTCTGCTCCGAATCAAGATAGCCAGCAACCAATTCACCCCGCGAACGCAAGTCAGCACGTCGTGGCTGTCCATTACGGATATTCGTCAGCGCAGCAAAGCGACCTTGCCGATTAATACCTAACCAGGTTCCACCTTCTTGTAAATCGCGTCCGGCATAGACGTCTGGGCAATCATCCCACCACTCAGCTGCTTTGGCGGGGCGATTGAAAAATTCATCCCGATTCGCTGCCATGATCAGTGGGCAGGAAGGCAGCAATTTCCATGCGAAAACGATCAGGCACATGGTGGCATATCCACAAAAATTTCGTTGTGACGCTCACCATCAATCAAACGCATTAAGTCTTCGTTCTTCACGGCGAGACCCAATTCATCTGTAAATTCGTCCGAAACAGAAAAATAAATTTCCATCCATGTTTGGTCATCCACATTTTTTTCAACGCGACGTTTGAGTGAAAAATTCATCCCATGCAGATTACCTAGCTTTTCTTGCATATTCATGACTATCGCTTGCAGCTCAGCGCTATGTTGATGTTGCACGCGATAGTAGACATACAAATCCATTTCAGGAAGCCGCTTCTAGCGAATAAGGTAGTGCTTCAAACTTTAAGAGCGGCCCTTCTAAACTCTGAAGATGAATGTTCGAGCCTAAAAGTTCCAGCTTGATTTCAACTAAGCAGGCCAAACGTCCATCGGGGCCAAGTTCGGCGTTAACCACCATACCGCAGGGTTGCCCCGGATCGGCATCAGAAAAAATCTCGGCACCTGGAAATGCCATGGTGGCATTTGCCGTGGCCAATTGCATGCGTCTTTTTAGCTTACCGAGATACTGGCTACGGGCGACGATTTCTTGTCCCGGGTAACAACCTTTGCGGAAATTAACACCGCCGATCAATTCGAAATTCACCATCTGAGGAACGAATTTTTCGCGCGTAGGCTCAAGAATCTGTGGCAAACCGGCTTGAATCTGCGTCCAATGCCATGCGGCAGGGGAGGCGATAGAGACTTGGCTTGCCACCTTAGTCCATAGCTCTGGCGCGTGTTCTTGAGGTCCTACCCAGAGATAGCGCTTAAGCCCAACTGCATCAGGCGTACGAATTAACTGGCCATTCAAGGATGCGGATAATTCGAAGGCTTGTGCACTAAGCCCAGCCAGATCGAGTGGATGCTGCTGTGGGATACCCAAACCAATAGCGACCATTGAAGAGCTGACATCCTCCAGCTGCACTTTGGCGCGCAGCACAAACATTTGCAGCCGTTTTTGAAAAGACGCCAGCAGACTGTGCGGCAACAGCATCAGGATGCTCTCAGCAGATTTCCAGAGCAGCACCGTCGCCAACAAGCGACCATTCGCAGCGCAATAGCCGGAGAGCTGAGCATGGTGCTCGTCCAGACTGGCGAGATCGTTAGTTAGCTGATTTTGAAGAAAATTTATCGCATCTTGGC
>CAINAY010000525.1 GCA_903846425.1 uncultured Noviherbaspirillum sp. | reverse complement strand
GCCCAGTGATAAAAATCTCTATCCGCAGCTCCCAGCAGCGTGTGGTCATCACTGTGAAATTTTACATCCAACAAGCGAGCAGTATTATCGGCGCGCTCAAGAAACGTCCCTAGGCGTATGAAATAAAACGCTTCATCTTTAAGCATCGTACCAATGGTGACGCCGCGTGATAAATGCGAGCGATGTTTTACCCACTCGAAAAATTCACTGGGATCTCGCTGAAGAACTTTGTCTTTCAGCAGCACATTCATTTCTAGCCAGGTGGTATTTTGTGTTTCCCACACTTCAGTCGTGAGTGTCCCGCGAACTGCGCGTGCGTTTTCACGAGCTTGCGTTAAACAAGAGATGATAGACGAGCCGTTATCCGGATCTCTCACCATGAAATCAATTACATCTTTGCGCGAGACGAGTCCATATTTTTCATCAAACGCAGGTTGCAACTCGGAGATACCTAACACGGCGCGCCATCCTTGTTCAGCCGCTTCAGCAGATTGTGGCAGTAGCTGTGTTTGTATATTCACATCCAGCATGCGTGCTGTGTTTTCAGCGCGCTCTGTGTAACGAGCCATCCAAAATAAATGATCGGCGGTGCGACTCAGCATATTAATTCTCCAAAACCCAAGTATCTTTAGTGCCGCCACCTTGGGATGAATTCACCACGAGTGAACCTTCTTTCAGCGCGACACGTGTCAAACCACCGGGCACCATCGTGACGGTTTTGCCAGATAAAACAAATGGGCGTAAGTCAATGTGTCGCGGTGCGATGCCTGACTCAACGTAGGTAGGGCAGGCAGATAACGCTAAGGTGGGTTGAGAGATGTAGCCTTCTGGTTTTGCTTTTAGTCGTTCGCGGAAAGCTTCGATTTCTGCTTTAGTTGATGCAGGACCCACCAGCATGCCATAGCCACCCGCACCGTGAACTTCTTTAACAACCAATTCTGAAAGATGATCTAAGGTGTATTGCAGATCATTTTTTTTACGGCATTGATAGGTGGGTACATTGTTTAGGATCGGTTCTTCCGTCAGATAAAACCGAATCATGTCAGGCACAAAGGGATAGATAGATTTGTCATCGGCGACACCCGTGCCTATGGCATTGGCGAGTGTGACTCGACCGGCACGATACACCGACAATAATCCTGCAACACCCAGTGATGAATCCGATCGAAAAACTAAGGGGTCAAGAAAGTCATCATCGACTCGACGATAAATGACGTCGACCCGTTTTGGGCCACGTGTGGTGCGCATGTAGACATGGTTATCGTTGACGAACAGGTCTTGTCCTTCAACCAGTTCCACACCCATCTGCTGCGCCAAAAAGGCGTGTTCAAAATACGCAGAGTTATACATACCCGGTGTCATGACAACAACGGTGGGATTGTCAACGCCTTGCGGCGCGACAGAGCGCAGCATATCGAGCAAAAGATCAGGGTAGTGAGCTACCGGTGCAACTTTATGACGTGCGAACAGATCGGGAAAAAGCCGCATCATCATTTTTCTATCTTCCAGCATGTACGACACGCCAGAAGGTACGCGCAAGTTATCTTCAAGTACATAGAACTCACCAGCACCTGCGCGCACAATGTCGACACCGGCGATATGCGTATAAATATCTGAGGCAACTGAAATACCTTGCATCTCTGGCCGATACTGCGCATTTCGAAATACCTGATCGGCCGGTAGCACTCCGGCTTTTACGATATTTTGATCGTGGTAAATATCGTGGATGAAGAGATTGAGTGCTTGTACGCGCTGTTTTAAACCAGCTTGCAGTTGCTGCCACTCTGAAGAGGGAATGATGCGCGGGATGATGTCAAACGGGATGAGTCGTTCAGTACCTGCATCACTGCCGTAAACGGCGAAGGTAATTCCAACGCGGCGAAAAATGAGATCAGCCTCAGCACGTTTGCGAGCCAGCATATCGGAGGGCTGCTCTGCTAGCCAGTCTTCGAATGCACGGTAATGAGGACGGACCTCTGCGCCGCCATCGACGTACATTTCATTGAAAAAATTGGCCATGGGCCCAGAACTCCGGAGATTAAATGGTGGGAATGTCTGGGCTACGTATCAAGAAATGTGCCAGCGAAGGAACATTATGGTCTTCGCAAATTTTCTAGCATGGCTAATTCGTCCGGGCCGGGAGGATCCGTGATGAGTGACACGATGATCATGGCAAGGAAGGCAGCGGGCACACCAAAAATTCCCGCCGATACGGGAGCGATATGAAACCATTGATGACTAGCATCACCGCCCAGAGCGGGACTGGTTTGCACCAAATAGATGAGGCAGACAAAAAAGCCAGTGAGCATCCCAGCTATCGCCCCTTGCTGGTTCGCTCGTTTCCAAAAAACGCCCAAAACAAGTGCAGGAAAAAGTGTAGAGGCGGCCAAAGAGAAGGCGGCGCTCACGAGAGATAAGATGTCGGCCGGTCTGAGCGAAGCTGCATAAGTGGCTAGTAGTGCAACGACCAGTAATAGTAATTTCGAAATAGTTACTTGTCGCAGATTGGATGCCTGCGGATCGACCATTCTGAAATACGTGTCATGGGCGAGTGCGCTAGAAATAACTAATAAGAGGCCATCAGCGGTAGAGAGTGCTGCGGCCAAGGCGCCAGCTGCAATCAAAGCGGAAATCACATACGGCAGTCCCGCGATTTCTGGTGCGGCCAGCGCAATCATGTCGCCATCGATCGTTATTTCTGCTAATTGAACGAGTCCATCTAGGTTGATATCAACGATGCTGATCATGGGTTTGGACTTATCGATATCGGCCCAGTAGGTGACCCAGCTGGGTAAGTGTGCAAAGTCGATGCCGACTAAATTTGCATAGATTTCAAATTTCACCAGTACTGCCATGGCGGGTAGTGCGGTATACAGCAGCATGATGAAAAACAAAGCCCAAAAAACCGAGGTGCGTGTTTCTTGCACCGAGGTCGTGGTGCACGATCGCATCAGCAAATGAGGAAGTGCGGCTGTACCCAACATCAAACAAAACATCAACGCGATGAAATTATTGCGTTTGATGTCCGAGCTTTGTCGGTCGAATCCCTGAAACGGTTGTGTATGTGATTGCAGTGGCTGTGAACGCGCCAGATCAAGATCCATTTCTTGTTGCCATCGTCGCTTGGCATCTGCAGGACTTTTTGGGTAGTCAGTCAGCACACGATTAGCGGCTTTGATCTCAATCAGCGAAGCGTTATTCGTTTGCAGATCTTGTAGATTTTTGCGCGCCTCAGCGCGTCCTTCATCCCAGGATCGTGGCAGCTGCGCTATTTTTTTTTCGTAATTTTCTGCACGCTTGCGATACAAATCACGCACTTGTTGTTCGCTACTGTCATCGGCCAGTATGTATTCATACGCTGTTAGCTTTGCAATCGCGGATCCATAGGCAATCTGCGGTATCGGTACACCGGTTTGCTTTGCGGATAGCCAAGCCACCGGAATCGTAAACGCGATAATGATGATGATGTACTGCGCAATTTGAGTCCGAGTGATTGCTAACATTCCACCCAAGAAGGAGCATACTAAAATGCTCGCTAATCCAAGAAAAATACCGACTGAAAAATCAATGCCGGTAAAGCGCGACGTAATCAAGCCCACACCATAGATTTGTGCCACGACATACATGAATGAAATGAGTAAGGTCGCAGCGACAGCGATGAGTCGTACTGAGTTGCCGTTCCCGTTTTTGCCAAACCGAGCGGCGAGATAATCGGGCAAGGTATAGCCGCCGAATTTGCGCAAGTAAGGAGCAATCAATAAGGCAACGAGACAGTAGCCGCCCGTCCAACCCATAATGTAGGCTAGCCCATCAAAGCCTTGCAAATAAAGTCCGCCCGCAAGCCCAATGAAACTAGCCGTTGATATCCAGTCAGCGGCGGTCGCCATGCCATTAAAAAGAGACGGTATGCGACGACCCGCAACGTAGTACTCAGCCAAATCGGATGTGCGACTAAATAAACCAATGCCCGCATACACGATGATGGATGTAAATAACAACAGATAGCCTAGCCAAAAGCGCGGGAAGCCTTCATGCTCGAGTATAGCTAGCGATATGAGTAATAGCGCTAATCCTAAAGTGAACAAGCCAACGTAACGACCCAGCAAGCGAGAAGAATTAGGCAGACTCATTCCCGCCTTTCGACTCGTTTGCGTGAGCTAGCTTGCGCTCTAAGCGATTGACTAGAAATGCGTAGCCACCAATGATCAGCAAGTAAATCAGGATCGTACCTTGCGCCGCCATATAAAACGGAATGGGCCAGCCGAAAAGCTGTAAGCCGGAGAGCTCACGTGCATAAAATATCACGCCAAAATTTAACAGTAACCAGAGCGCGAGTAATACGAAGGTGATTACGCGTACTGTCGGCCAGTAGCTCGCATAGCCATCGTTATTTTTAGTGGGTGACTCTTGATTCAGCATCTCGCTAATTTTCTGATATTGATTTTTCGAGTCTGAAGCAAATTCTAAATAAACTGCCAGGATAGCGTGGGTCTTTGCTGTGCAGATTGCTGAGCAGTTCGATATCGACACCATGGCGAATAGCGATTTCACGAACAATAGCGAGGCCTAGTCCACTACCCTCAACGTCCGTGCCTAAAATTCGGTAAAAGCGTTCGAAGACATGCGTGCGCTCTGATAGTGGAATTCCCGGGCCTGTATCTTCTACTTCCAGTATGGCTTGTCGTTGTTTGTTGTCGGCCTGAACGCGAACAGTCACGCTGCCCAATGCCGGTGTATAGCGCAGCGCATTATCAATTAAATTATTCAGCATCTCGCGCAACATCGTCGGATTACCGCGGATGGATAACTCAACATTTTCAGCTTCAAAACCAAGATCAATCCGCCGCGTCATTGCCGCCTGCACCCACTCTTGCACAACGTGTCGAGATAATTCGGTGAGTTCAATTTTTTCAAACGGCATAGCTTGCGCTTCCTGCGTTTCTGCGCGCGCTAGAGCAAGTAATTGATTGATCATGCGGGTAGCGGTTTCAGAACTTTTTGAGAGTTGCTCTAAAGAGTGTTGAATCTCTTTTCTATCTGACTGTCGCATCGCAAGCTCGGACTGCATGCGCATACCCGCGAGCGGAGTTTTCATTTGATGCGCCGCATCGGCAATAAAACGTTTTTGTAGTTGTATGCTTTGCGACAGTCTGGCTAGCATGTCATTTAGCGATCGAACTAAAGGTGAAATTTCTTCAGGTACGGCGCTGGCATCAATCGGCGATAAATCATCCGGTCGACGCGCTCGGATGTGATCTTGTAGTGCGGCTAAGGGTGATAGGCCGCGTGTCAGCGCAAACCACACGAGTGTGAGCGCGATGGGAAGAATAATAAATTCTGGAAAAATGACACCTTTAACAATCTGCTTAGCAAGTTGCCGTCTTTTTTCTAAGGTTTCAGCCACCTGAACCAACGCATAGCGCGGTTCACCCGCATCTAAGGCAGGGTCGCGTATGGTTTGTAAATTGACATATACATACGCTACGCGAACTTCCGTGTTACGTATTTGTGCATCACGTAAAAGCACCGACCAAGGAATCGGTTTTTCTTCTTCGATGGGGTAGGGTACATCCAGATCACCAGCAACCAAGTTTTGCTGGGGATCAGATATTTGGAAATACACATTGTCGACATCATCGGCCCTCAGAATATCGCGTGCCGAAAGGGGAAGTTGCGCGCTAACGATGCCGTCATTTTCTTTGACCTGTTGCGCGAGAACAGTAACTCGGTCTTCCAACGATCGATCAAAAGGCTCATTAGCAATTGATGTTGAAGCAAAATACGTAATCGCGATACTGATAGGCCAGAGCAGCAGCAGTGGCATCAGCATCCAGTCTAAAATTTCGCCAAACAATGAATGCTGAGAGCTTGGTTCTTGAGGTGACTCTGTCGTTTTAGCTAGCATCGATTTTCGGCTGCTGATAGATACATCCACATTCAGCTAGTACCCGCATCCTGATTTTCAGCAGGCGCAGACTGAGAAAATTTTTCGAGGCAATAGCCTAGTCCTCGAACAGTGGCTATGCGTACGCCTCCGCCCTCTATTTTTTTACGCAAACGGTGCACGTAAACTTCTATCGCATTGTTACTGACCTCTTCGCCCCATTCACACAGATGATCAACCAACTGTTCTTTCGACACTAACCTGCCGCTACGTTTTAATAGCACTTCGAGCAAACCCAACTCGCGCGCAGAGAGATCGATCATCGTGTCGTTGATGTAGGCGATACGTCCAACCTGATCGAAACCAAGCGGCCCGTGTTTGATGATGGTGGGTCCGCCGCCGGCGCCACGCCGAGTGAGTGCGCGTACGCGAGCCTCAAGTTCAGACAGGGCAAAGGGTTTTGCCATGAAATCATCCGCACCTAAATCGAGAGCTTTCACGCGCTGCTCTAATGAATCGCCTGCGGTCAGAATGAGTACAGGAATTCTCGAATCGCGAGCCCGCAGGCGGCTAAGCACTTCGAGACCTGAAATTTTTGGTAGATCAAGATCCAGAATCAGAAGATCGAAATCTTGACCAGATAGTGCGCTGTCGGCTGCTTGGCCATTGTTCACACAGTCGATCACGTAACCGGACTGGCGTAGCGAGCGAGTCAGCCCGTCGGCCAGCACGCTGTCGTCTTCGGCGAGGAGGATGCGCATAATTTCTCGAGTTTTCTTGTCAACTGAGACTCAGTCTATTGGGTTTGGAGGTTGCCAGCAACCAAGTATTTCATGTGGGTAGTCATTCAAAGTTAATAATCAGGTAATAAATGAATTTCAAATTCTGCTTGCATCATCTACTGTTTTTTTATACAGTACTGCGAAACCCGGGCGTAATGACATGCACGGCCTTGATTCCACCTTCCACAGCATCGAGAGAAACTCATGGACGACAAAAAACTGGCGAATTCCGAAAAAGGCAAGGCATTGTCTGCAGCGCTGGCGCAGATAGAAAAGCAATTCGGTAAAGGCTCAGTCATGCGCATGGCGGATGGCGCAGTGGCCGAGGAAATACAGGTTGTTTCAACCGGTTCGCTGGGTTTGGACGTCGCTCTGGGCGTAGGCGGCTTGCCACGTGGCCGCGTAGTCGAGATTTATGGCCCCGAGTCATCCGGCAAAACCACCATGACTTTGCAAGTGATTGCTGAGATGCAGAAGGTAGGTGGCACCTGCGCTTTTATCGACGCTGAACATGCGCTAGATACGATCTATGCACAAAAACTTGGCGTTAATCTTCATGATTTGCTGATTTCTCAACCTGATACAGGTGAGCAGGCATTGGAAATTACTGATGCGCTAGTGCGCTCAGGTGCGGTTGATCTGATTGTTATCGATTCGGTCGCTGCATTGACACCGCGTGCTGAGATTGAGGGCGACATGGGCGATTCCCTGCCCGGCTTACAAGCCCGTTTGATGTCACAGGCTTTGCGTAAACTGACCGGCTCTATCAATCGCACTAACACCATGGTGATCTTCATCAATCAGATTCGCATGAAGATTGGTGTCATGTTCGGCAATCCAGAGACCACCACCGGTGGCAACGCATTGAAATTTTATGCGTCAGTTCGTTTAGATATTCGTCGTACCGGTTCGATCAAATCAGGTGATGAAGTCATCGGTAATGAAACCAAAGTAAAAGTCGTTAAGAATAAAGTGGCCCCTCCGTTTAGAGAAGCGCACTTCGACATTTTGTATGGAGAAGGCACCTCGCGTGAGGGAGAAATTCTCGATTTGGGTTCAGAAGCAAAAATCGTAGAAAAATCAGGTGCTTGGTATAGCTATAACGGCGAGCGCATTGGTCAAGGCAAGGATAATGCGCGTACGTATCTCAAAGAGCGTCCAGAGCTGGCGCATGAAATTGAGAATAAGGTTCGCGAGCATTTGGGCGTGCCAGTTTTGCCATCCCTGCCTGCCAAGTCTGCGGCTGTTGCTGCGGCCACAGATGTTGAAGCGCCGCCTACAAAAAAAGCCGCTAAGGCCGCTGCTGAGGCGAAGGAAGCTTGATTCTTAATTGTCTTTGATTAATCGTCATTGATTCGTCGTCTTTGATTCGTTGTGGCGCGACCAAAAATTAGCCTGAAAGCTCGGGCGCTGAGGTATCTATCAGCGCGCGAGCACAGCCGGCTTGAATTGGCGCGCAAATTGACGCGTCATATTGAAGAAGGGGACGACCTCGATCAGCTGTTGGATTGGCTAGTTGCGCAGAAATTTCTTTCTGATTCGCGCTTTGCGGAATCCTTAGTTAATCGACGCGCTGCCCGATTTGGTAGTTCACGCATACTGTCTGAACTTCAAAGTCATGGTTTGGATGATGAGTATGTGTCCCCGTTACGAATTTCCTTGTTGGAAGGCGAGAATGAGCGTGCTTTTCAAGTCTGGGAAAAAAAATTTGGTACGGTCGCAACGACCCATGAAGAGCGCGCAAAGCAAATGCGCTTCTTACAGCAGCGGGGCTTTTCAAATAGCGCAATTCAGTTCGTCATCAAACGCGCTCACCACATAGAGCCAAGTTAAAAATTAACTCACTAGCCTATAAATTCAACATTATTTAAGTTCATTAGCAAGCTTAATGATTAAGATTCTAGCAACCTTTTTAGCCTATCGCCCTAGTGGTCTGTGCTAAACTTCGGCAGCTTTGCAGCGCCGCATGAGCGGCACCAGTCGTAGAAACTGCGACAGGCTGCACAATTCCAGAATTCGTGCTCAAGCTAACAAGCTTTTGCGTACGCTATCGGAACTATGTCACTCCCCGCGCCGAAACTATCTCGTGCCTTGCGCCATGTTCGCAGCATAGAAGCACAGGCTTTTGAGCGCGAAGACGGCTTGTGGGATATCGATACTCGCATCACCGATACCAAAACCCGTGTGTCTCATTTAGCTTCCGGTGACCGCCTACCAGGCGATCCCATTCATGATCTTTGGCTGCGAATCACCATTAATACCAGCTTGACGATAGTTGACGTCGATGCAGTATCGGACGCGGTGCCTTATCCCGGCTATTGCAACACCATTGGCCCTGCCTACAAAAAACTCATAGGTTTGAATTTGATGAGAGGCTTTCGTAAAGAATTGCGTGAGCGTTTGGCTGGTATAGAAGGCTGCACACACTTGACCGAGCTGGCTGGCGTGCTGCCTACCGCTGCTATACAGGCATTCGCCGGTGACGTTTTACCGACGGGTGATACAGGCTCGGGCACGGACATGACTCAGGTGCCATTTCAACTCGATCGTTGTCAGGCCTTGCGTCGCGATGGACCAGCAGTTGAAAAATATTATCCGCGCTGGCACATCAAACCTAGCACTGATAATTAATTCTGAATTCTTTACAAACAGCCTCAAGTAAAAAAACTTAAAAACCTAAAACCTTAATTAAGAAAACACTAAGCACAACTTGATTAAATCCATATCCATTGCATCGGAAGGGAAGTCCGCATGAAGATTCACGAATACCAAGGTAAAGAAATACTCAAGAAATACGGCGTTACGGTTCCGCGCGGTATCGCATGTATGAGTGTTGATGAAGCGATCAAGGCAGCCGAAACATTAGGCGGTCCAGTGTGGGTCGTTAAAGCGCAAATCCATGCCGGCGGTCGCGGCAAGGGTGGTGGCGTCAAAGTGGCAAAATCCATCGATCAGGTGCGTGAGTACGCGAACCAGATCATGGGTATGCAACTCATCACGCATCAAACAGGTCCTGAAGGACAAAAAGTTCGTCGCTTACTGGTTGAAGAAGGCGCAGACATCAAAAAAGAACTGTATGTCTCGATGGTGACTGATCGTATTTCGCAGCGCGTGGTGTTGATGGCATCTAGCGAAGGCGGAATGGATATTGAAGAAGTCGCTGAGAAGCATCCAGAACTGATTCATAAAATTGAAATCGATCCGGCGAATGGATTACAAGATAAAGAAGCAGACGATATTGCTGCCAAAATTGGCGTGCCAACGGGCTCCATTCCTGCAGCGCGAACTCTCTTGCAGGGTTTGTATCAGGCGTACTGGGATACCGATTCTTCACTCGCTGAAATCAATCCGTTAATTATTACCGGTGATGGCAAAGTGATTGCACTCGATGCGAAATTTAATTTCGATTCAAATGCCTTGTACCGCCATCCAGAAATTGTGGCTTACCGCGATATAGATGAAGAAGATCCAGCGGAAGTTGAAGCGTCAAAATTTGATCTGGCCTACATCTCTTTAGATGGAAACATCGGCTGTCTCGTGAACGGTGCCGGTCTTGCGATGGCAACCATGGATACGATTAAATTATTTAATGGTGAGCCAGCCAACTTTTTAGATGTGGGTGGTGGTGCGACAGCAGAGAAAGTGACTGAGGCTTTCAAGATAATGTTGACCAATCCTCACCTGCAAGCGATTTTGGTGAATATTTTTGGCGGCATTATGCGTTGTGACGTGATTGCTGAAGGTGTGATCACCGCATCGCGCGCCGTTTCTCTGAAAGTACCCTTAGTCGTTCGCATGAAAGGTACCAATGAAGATATCGGTAAAAAAATGCTCGCTGACTCCGGATTGCCCATCATCTCAGCAGACACGATGGAAGAGGCAGCGCAAAAAGTGGTTGCCGCCGCTAGCGGTAAATAAGTGAGGAAGAACCATGTCAATCCTGATTAATAAAGATACCAAAGTCATCACCCAAGGCATTACTGGCAAGACCGGTCAATTTCACACACGTATGTGCAGAGACTACGCCAACGGTAAAAATTGTTTCGTCGCCGGTGTAAATCCTAAAAAAGCGGGCGAAAATTTTGAAGACATACCGATTTACGCCACCGTAAAAGAAGCCAAGCAAGCGACGGGCGCCACAGTGTCAGTTATTTATGTGCCACCTGCGGGCGCAGCTGATGCGATCTGGGAAGCGGTTGAAGCTCAGCTCGATCTCACCATTTGCATTACTGAAGGCATACCGGTGCGTGACATGCTGGCGCTTAAAGACAAAATGAAAAAAGCCGGTAGCAAAACACTGTTGCTCGGCCCAAACTGCCCCGGTTTAATCACACCTGATGAAATCAAGATCGGTATCATGCCCGGTCATATTCACAAAAAAGGTCGTATTGGTGTGGTCTCGCGTTCAGGCACGTTGACGTACGAAGCAGTAGGTCAATTGACCGCGTTGGGCTTAGGCCAATCGTCAGCCGTCGGTATTGGTGGCGATCCCATCAATGGCTTAAAGCACATAGACATTATGCAAATGTTTAACGACGATCCTGATACGGATGCGGTGATCATGATTGGTGAAATCGGCGGTCCTGATGAAGCCAATGCTGCGCAGTGGATTAAAGATCACATGAAAAAACCGGTGGTTGGTTTCATCGCTGGTGTAACCGCCCCTCCGGGTAAACGTATGGGTCACGCTGGTGCGTTGATATCTGGTGGCGCTGATACAGCTCAGGCTAAATTAGAAATCATGGATGCGTGCGGTATTAAGGTAACGCGTAATCCGTCAGAGATGGGCAGACTATTGAAAGCAGCGCTGTAAGCTGAATCAGTGAAGTTGAACCGATGAAGTTAACTTCATTGAGTTGAACAAAAAATGGGGAGCAATGGCTCCCCATTTTTTATTAGCCTAAGTTAGATTTTTGGCTGTAGTCGTGCTGGAACTTTGCCAGAGATTGCCCATGTCAGACCAGAGCCTGCGGCACAAGTGCCGGTATATACCAGGTCATCATCTGCTGCCACGCCCGGGATTCCGGCCAAATACACGATCGTAACGGTCGCTTTATCGGCTGCTGTGCCAGCGGCAGCCACACTTTTTACAAATTTCCCTTTAATATCTCCTGCTGCAGGTAGCCCTAGATCGTCATGCGTGAGTTTGTCCTTTTTGTCTGCCAAGGTTCCATCGCTGCAGGCAACACCCAGTGCAGTCATAGCAGGTGACGCTAGACTTGGGCCTTCAGCAACACGCGCTTTAGCTGTGTAGTCCTGATAGGCCGGTATGCCCACAGCAGCGAGGATGCCGATGATCGCAACGACGATCATTAATTCAATTAGCGTAAAGCCTTGCGTTGCTCGTGAACAGCGGACGCGTTTGGTATTTCTCATTAGGTACTCCCTAGACTAGATCAATGAAAGTTGATCCACTAAATGGTGTGGATTGGTTCGCACTGGCAAATTG
>CAINAY010000524.1 GCA_903846425.1 uncultured Noviherbaspirillum sp. | reverse complement strand
GTTTCGCATGCCAATCCATTTTTTTATATGATTGATGGCTTCCGCTACGGTTTTTTTGGTCACTCTGATGTGCCGCCGGCGACTAGCTTACTGATCGTATCGGTATTTTTTGCGTTATTGGCAGGGATTGCAGTGCGGCTTCTCAAGCGCGGTTATAAATTACGCCATTGAGCTGTAGATGCTGCGAAAAATAAATTTAGATCGAACTTTTACAAAGGTACATCGTGTTGCCTACACCTGAACGAATTAAACAATATATCGCTGACGGACTCGATTGCACGCATTTAGAAGTCGACGGTGATGGTCAGCATTTCACTGCACTCATCGTGTCTCCAGCATTTGCTGGTAAGCGATTGATTCAGCGTCATCAATTAGTTTATGCGGCGCTGGGTGATCGTATGCGCGAAGAGATACACGCGCTATCAATGAAAACTCTCACACCGGAAGAGCATCAGTCGTAATGGACAAACTGCTTATTACCGGAGGTAAGCGCCTCTCGGGCGAGATTACCGTTTCCGGTGCAAAGAATGCCGCATTACCTATTTTGTGCGCTGGTTTGCTGACGGCGGATACGCTGGCTTTATCCAATGTGCCCAAGCTTCAAGACGTAGCCACAATGCAGAAACTGCTAGTGCAAATGGGGCTATCAGTACAAGTAAAAGAGGGTGTGACGGAGCTGTGCGGTCGCGATATTAATCGTCTCGAGGCGCCTTACGAGATGGTGAAGACGATGCGCGCATCGATTCTTGTATTGGGCCCCTTGCTGGCGCGTTTTGGTGAAGCGAAGGTTTCATTGCCGGGTGGTTGCGCGATTGGTTCGCGCCCAGTCGATCAGCACATCAAGGGCTTGCAGGCCATGGGTGCCGAAATACGCATCGAAGCCGGTTACATTCATGCACGTGCAAAAAAGCTTAAAGGCACGCGCATAGTTACTGACATGATTACTGTCACCGGCACCGAAAATTTGCTAATGGCTGCCACCCTTGCTGAAGGTGAAACCGTACTTGAAAACGCAGCGCGTGAACCTGAGGTGACTGATTTAGCTAATTTGTTGGTTGCTATGGGTGCGCGGATTGAAGGTATAGGCACAGATTGCTTGCGTGTGATGGGCGTTCCAGCTTTGCATGGTGCGTCACATGCCGTGATTGCAGATCGTATTGAAACGGGTACTTTTTTGTGCGCGGTCGCCGCGGCCGGTGGTGATGTAACGCTCAAACATGCACGCGCTGATTTACTAGACGCAGTCGTTGATAAGTTGCGCGAAGCGGGTGTCGTCATGACGAATGGCGACGATTGGATTCGGGTTCAAATGTCGAGTCGTCCCAAAGCCGTCAATTTTCGTACTACTGAATACCCTGGATTCCCCACCGATATGCAAGCCCAGGTTATGGCGCTGAATTGTGTGGCCGAGGGCACGAGTCGAGTGACGGAGACTATTTTCGAAAATCGTTACATGCATGTTCAGGAACTCAATCGCCTGGGCGCATTAATTGATATCGATGGACATACTGCCATGATCAACGGTGTGCCGAGATTGGTTGGGGCGCCGGTAATGGCAACCGATTTGCGAGCGTCTGCTTCATTGGTTATAGCCGGCCTTGCCGCTGAAGGGCAGACATTGGTAGACCGCATTTATCATTTGGATCGTGGTTACGATAGGATGGAAGCCAAGCTATCAGCAGTTGGTGCAGACATACAGAGAATCAAATGACGGATCAGACCATCACACTCGCTCTATCCAAGGGCCGAATCTTTGAAGAGACCCTGCCTTTGCTTAAAGCAGCTGGCATTGAGGTGACTGAAGATCCAGAAAAATCCCGCAAATTAATTTTGCCCACTAGCGATCCGCAGATACGCGTGGTGATCGTGCGCGCCTCGGATGTGCCCACGTATGTGCAATACGGTGCCGCTGATTTCGGTGTTGCTGGTAAAGACGTGCTGCTCGAGCATGGCGGCGAAGGCTTGTATCAACCGATTGATTTAAATATCGCTAAATGCCGAATGTCGGTCGCAGTGCATGCAGGTTTTGATTATGCCAATGCGGTGCGTCAAGGTGCGCGCTTACGAGTGGCGACTAAGTATGTTCAGGTCGCACGTGAACACTTCGCCGAAAAAGGTGTACACGTTGATTTGATTAAGCTGTACGGCTCGATGGAGTTAGGTCCATTGGTGGGTTTATCCGATGCGATAGTTGATTTGGTGTCGACGGGAAGTACCTTGCGTGCGAATAACTTGGTTGAAGTTGAACACATCATGGATATCTCCGCACGCTTAGTCGTCAATCGAGCCGCGTTAAAACTCAAACGAGAAAAACTGCAGTCAATCATTGATGCGTTTGATCGTGCATCACGTAGCGAAAAATAATTTATGTCAGTCGTTATACGTCAACTCGATTCTACTGAGCGCGATTTCCACCAGAAGCTAATGGCCGTGCTGGCCTTTGAGGCATCTGAAGATGAGGCGATTGATCGCGTCGCTGCCGACATCATTGCCGACGTTCGGCAACGGGGTGATGCCGCTTTACTTGATTACACCAATAAATTTGATCGGCTTAACGCATCCAGCGTTCAGGCACTTGAAATCCCGCGTGCAGAAAGACAAGCAGCCCTAGCTGGATTGCCCGAAGCACGTCGACATGCCTTGCAGCAGGCGGCCGACAGAGTGCGTGCCTATCATGAGCGGCAGAAAAAAGAATGCGGCTCGGATGGATTTCTTTTCACCGAAGCCGATGGCACGGTGTTGGGTCAAAAAGTAACTGCGCTTGATAAGGTCGGTATTTATGTCCCTGGCGGTAAGGCGGCCTACCCATCGTCGGTGTTGATGAATGCGATTCCGGCGAAAGTGGCTGGCGTGGGTGAAATCATAATGGTGGTGCCGACGCCCGACGGCGTTAAAAATTCCTTAGTGCTAGCCGCAGCCGAAATCGCCGGAGTCGATCGCGTGTTCACGATTGGTGGAGCGCAGGCAGTCGCTGCTTTAGCCTATGGCACGGCGACCATACCGCAGGTCGATAAAATTGTCGGGCCGGGTAACGCCTATGTGGCAGCTGCTAAGCGTCGCGTGTTTGGTGTGGTGGGCATCGATATGATTGCTGGGCCATCTGAAATTCTAATTCTCGCCGATGGCAGCACTGACCCTGATTGGGTGGCGATGGATTTGTTTTCACAGGCTGAGCATGATGAGTTGGCGCAATCCATACTCGTGTGTCCCGATTCCGATTATTTGGCGCGTGTGCAAGCTAGTGTGAATAAACTCCTAGCGGATATGCCTAGGCGCGATGTGATTCGCGTGTCACTCACTAATCGAGGCGCTTTTGTTAAAGTGCGTGATATGAATGAAGCCTGCGACATCGCCAACACGATCGCAGCTGAACATTTAGAAATTTCAGCTGAGCAGCCACAGCAATGGGCCGACAAAATTCGCCATGCGGGTGCTATGTTTTTAGGTAAATTTTCATCAGAGTCGCTGGGGGATTATTGCGCGGGTCCGAATCACGTATTGCCAACGTCGCGCACTGCACGTTTTTCATCACC
>CAINAY010000523.1 GCA_903846425.1 uncultured Noviherbaspirillum sp. | reverse complement strand
ATCTTTGCCTTGGAGTTCAGATGCTTTCATGAATTATCCTTTTATCGACCAACCTGGCGGATTACAAATGCTGTCGCCAGAGGCAGTTTGGCAGCGGCGAGCTTAAAAGCTTCGCGGGCCAACGTTTCGTTAACACCATCCATCTCATACAAAACTTTACCTGGCTGGATTTCAGCAACGTAGTACTCAGGATTACCTTTACCGTTACCCATACGAACTTCAGCCGGCTTATTAGAAATCGGTTTATCTGGGAAGATACGAATCCAGATACGACCGCCACGTTTAATGTGACGGGTCATTGCGCGTCGAGCTGACTCAATTTGACGCGCAGTAAGACGACCACGACCGATTGCCTTCAGGCCGAATTCGCCAAAAGAAACCGCAGTACCGCGCTCATGCGAGATACCCGTATTACGTCCTTTTTGTTCTTTACGATATTTTCTACGTGCTGGTTGCAGCATGATTATTCTCCCGCCTTATCGGCCGGTGCTGCTGGAGCGTCGGCCTTCTTTGCACGTACACGCTTAGCCGCAGCTGGCGCTGGCGCGGCTGCAGCAGCAGCTTCTCCAGCCGGAGCATCGGTGCGTTTAGCACGTGTGTTACGACCAGCAGGCTTACCATCGTCACGGCGAGGTGCACGGCGCTTGCGCTCGTCATCTGCGGCCACTTCGATTACAGGTGTCTCGCCACTTGCTAAACGGTCACCTTTGTAAACCCAAACTTTGATACCGATAATGCCGTACGTAGTTTCAGCTTCACCAAAACCATAGTCGATGTCGGCACGCAGGGTATGCAGAGGCACTCGGCCTTCGCGATACCACTCGGTACGTGCAATCTCGATACCGTTTAAACGGCCCGACGACATAATTTTGATACCTTGCGCGCCAAGTCGCATAGCATTTTGCATCGCACGCTTCATGGCGCGACGGAACATAATGCGTTTCTCAAGTTGCTGAGCAATTGAATCAGCAATCAGCTGCGCATCTGTTTCTGGCTTACGAATTTCTTCGATATTGACGTGTACTGGTACGCCCATCATCTTAGCTAGGGTGGACTTCAATACTTCAATATCCTCACCCTTCTTACCAATAACCACACCTGGACGCGAGCTGAAAATCGTAATGCGAGCATTCTTTGCAGGGCGCTCAATCAATACACGACCAACGGAAGCGTTCTTAAGTTTTTTCTTAAGGAAGGCACGTACCTCGAGATCCTCTTTGAGCATGGAAGCAAAATTACTATTGCCTGCATACCAGCGGGAACCCCAATTACGGGTAACGGCAAGTCGAAAGCCGGTTGGATGAATCTTCTGTCCCATCGTGACTCCCTTAATTACCTACTGTCACGTATATGTGACAGGTTTGTTTGGAAATGCGATCGCCACGACCTTTAGCACGAGCGGTGAAACGCTTAAGAACAGCGCCCTTCTCGACGTAAATCGTTTTAACCTTCAGTTCGTCAATGTCAGCACCATCGTTATGCTCAGCATTTGCGATTGCAGATTCGAGCACTTTCTTAATGATGACTGCGCCTTTTTTTGGGCTGAAGGTCAATATATTCATTGCCTGATCGATCTTCTTGCCGCGGATTAAGTCGGCGACGAGTCGGCCTTTTTGGGCTGACAAGCGCGCGCTGCGGAGGGTAGCTTTAGTTTCCATCATCTGACCTTATTTCTTAGCCTTCTTGTCAGCCGCGTGACCTTTAAAGGTACGAGTCAACGCGAATTCGCCGAGCTTATGTCCAACCATGTTCTCGGACACATAAACCGGTACGTGCTGCTTGCCGTTATGAACGGCAATCGTCAGGCCAATAAAATCCGGCATGATGGTCGAGCGACGTGACCATGTCTTGATTGGTTTTTTGTCGCGAGCTGCTTGCGCTGTCTCGACTTTTTTAAGCAGGTGGGCGTCGCAAAACGGCCCTTTTTTCAATGAACGTCCCATGTGTTACCCCTTATTTCTTACCACGGCGCGAGACAATCATTGACGTAGTCCGTTTATTGCGACGCGTCTTCTTGCCCTTAGTCTGTTGACCCCACGGTGAAACCGGATGCCGGCCAGCTGCTGTACGACCCTCACCACCACCATGCGGGTGATCGATAGGATTCATAGCAACACCACGTACTGTTGGACGCACACCGCGCCAACGCATCGCACCCGCTTTACCAATCTTGCGCAAGTTGTGCTCGCCATTGCCTACTTCACCAATCGTGGCACGGCACTCAACGTGAATACGACGAACTTCGCCGGAACGCAGACGAACCTGAGCGTAGATTCCTTCACGCGCCATCAACACGACACCAGCGCCAGCAGTACGTGCAATCTGCGCACCCTTGCCTGGCAACATCTCTACGCAATGCATAGTGGTACCGACAGGGATATTACGAATTGGAAGGCAGTTGCCCGATTTGATCGGAGCTTCTGAACCACTCATCAGTTGATCGCCAACTGCCATGCCTTT
>CAINAY010000522.1 GCA_903846425.1 uncultured Noviherbaspirillum sp. | reverse complement strand
ATCATCAAGCCTTTCAAGCTCGATGAAGTGCGCGAAGCTCTCTCGAACATCGGTGTGCAAGGCATCACCGTTACCGAGGTCAAGGGATTTGGGCGACAAAAAGGTCACACCGAGTTGTACCGCGGTGCTGAGTATGTTGTCGATTTCCTTCCAAAGACAAAAATCGAGGCAGCAGTGGACGACGCGATCGTGGAACGTGCAATTGAAGCGATCGAAAACGCAGCCCGCACCGGCAAGATCGGTGACGGAAAGATCTTTGTCTATGATTTGCAACAGGTCGTTCGTATTCGTACGGGCGAAACCGGCAAAGACGCACTCTAAGGGGATTGAAAATGAAAAAATGTTTTGCAAGCCTTTTGAGCGCTGGCCTGTTGCTGTTTGCAGTAGGCATGTCGCCTTTCGCATCGGCAGAAGATGCAGCTCCCGCAGCAGCACCTGCGGCAACCGCGCCGGCAGCGGCAGCTCCCGCAGCAGCACCTGCAGCAGAAGCAGCACCTGCTGAAGCCGCCGCGGTGGTGCCAAACAAGGGTGATACAACATGGATGATCGTAGCGACACTACTCGTCATCATGATGTCTATCCCTGGTCTGGCCTTGTTTTATGGCGGTTTAGTTCGCTCTAAAAACATGTTGTCAGTGCTGATGCAAGTGATGATGATTTTCAGCCTCGTAATTGTTCTATGGTTTATTTACGGTTATTCGCTAGCATTCACTGAAGGAGGTAGTTTCTTTGGCTCCTTTGATCGTCTTTTCATGAAAGGTATGACACCAGATTCACCCGGTGCCACGTTCAGTAAAGGCGTTGTGATTCCTGAGCTAATCTTTGCTTGTTTCCAAGCGACGTTTGCAGCGATTACCTGCGGTTTGATCGTCGGCGCATTTGCTGAACGCATTAAGTTCGCAGCAGTTATGTTGTTCATCGTTATCTGGTTCACATTTTCGTATGTGCCTATCGCACATATGGTTTGGTTCTGGCCAGGTCCGGATGCATTTGTCGATGCAGCTGCTGCTGAAAAAGCAACCGCGGTATCGGGTTGGCTGTTCCAGAAAGGCGCCCTCGACTTTGCAGGCGGCACGGTGGTTCACATCAATGCAGCAGTGGCAGGTTTAGTTGGCGCAATCATGGTCGGCAAACGTATCGGTTTGGGTCGTGAAGCTATGACACCTCATTCGTTGACATTGACGATGGTGGGCGCATCCCTGTTGTGGGTGGGTTGGTTTGGCTTTAACGCAGGATCTGCGCTCGAAGCCAATGGTTCAGCGACACTAGCGTTTGCAAATACCTTGCTCGCTACGGCTGGTGCAGTGATGTCTTGGACATTCGCTGAGTGGGTCTTAAAAGGCAAGCCTTCCATGCTGGGTGCAGCTTCAGGTGCCGTCGCAGGTTTGGTGGCGATCACTCCAGCGGCTGGATTTGTTGGCCTGATGGGTGGTCTGATCATTGGCCTGTTGGCGGGTGTGACTTGCTTGTGGGGCGTAAATAGCTTGAAGCGCATGCTCGGTGCTGATGATTCGCTGGATGTATTCGGTGTACACGGTGTGGGCGGCATTTTGGGCGCGATCCTGACAGGTGTGTTTGCTGCGCCATCACTGGGCGGTACAGGCATCTATGACTACGTCGCGAATGCGGTTGCGCCGGAGTACTCAATTGGCGGCCAAGTTTGGATTCAGTTCCAAGCAGTGCTGACGACGATTATCTGGTCGGGTATCGTGGCTTTCATTGCCTACAAGATTACTGACATGGTCGTAGGTCTGCGCGTCACTGAAGAGGAAGAGCGTGAAGGTCTGGACATCAGCAGTCATGGTGAAACGGCCTACCATTCCTAAGATGAATTAATCTCCTCTGTAGCACCGGCTCAGGGTATTGAGCCACAAACGCCTCCCTCGGGAGGCGTTTTTTTTGCGCTGCGATAGCAAAATGCTTAGTAAATGAAAGGCTGGCTTGGAAAATCTGGTCTGTGTCCCCATTTGTTTCCGTGTAAACCTCAAGGGCAGTCGCTAGCGATGTCCGTTAGAATCTGCCCCTTGGCTTCGCTTCATTGATTTTCTGGAAGGTCTTGCATGGTTCCCCATCTCGTCACGGCTCTGAATGGCCCGTTACTCGAGCTCGAAAAAAAAATTCTGGCTGCCACTCCGGCGATAGAGCGCTGGTTTAGGCTTGAATGGCAGGAGCACACCCCGCCGTTTTATTGTTCTGTTGATTTACGCAATTCGGGTTTTAAGCTCGCCCCTGTTGATACCAATCTTTTTCCGGGCGGATTTAACAATCTCGCTCCTGAAATGCTGCCGCTGGCCGTGCAAGCAGCGATGGCCGCCATCGACAAGTACTGCCCTGATGCGAAGAACCTTTTACTCATTCCCGAGCGGCACACGCGCAATACATTTTATTTACAAAACGTCGCGCGATTAATGCAAATATTTCGCCAGACCGGTTTGAATGTGCGCTTAGGAAGTTTGTCAGACGAGGTAAAAGCCCCGGTCGAAATTGAACTCCCGGATGGCAACACCCTGACCTTAGAGCCATTAGAACGCTCAAGCAATGGCCGCAGACTCGGCCTTAAAAATTTCGACCCATGCACGATCTTGCTTAACAATGATTTGTCAGCAGGTATCCCAGGGATTCTCGAAGATCTGCATGAACAAACACTGCTGCCGCCGCTGCATGCAGGTTGGGCCGTCAGACGCAAGACTAATCACTTTGCTGCGTATGATGAAGTGGTCAAAAAATTTGCCAAGCTGATCGATGTGGATCAATGGATGTTGAATCCCTACTTTGCTAAATGCACGGGGATTAATTTTCAAGAGCGTGAAGGTGAAGAGTGCCTGGCGACCAATGTCGATGCACTCTTGACCAAGATACGTAAAAAATACAAAGAGTATGGCATCAAAGAAACGCCGTTCGTTATCGTTAAAGCCGATGCGGGTACTTACGGCATGGGCATCATGACCGTGCGCGATGCGAGTGAAGTGCGTGATTTAAATCGCAAACAGCGTAACAAAATGTCGGTAGTTAAAGAAGGCTTAGAAGTATCAGATGTAATTTTGCAAGAGGGTGTGCATACCTTCGAACATATTAATGATGCTGTCGCAGAGCCAGTCGTCTACATGATGGATCGTTATGTCGTTGGTGGCTTTTATCGCGTGCATGCCGAGCGTGGCATTGATGAAAATTTAAATGCGCCCGGTGCTCACTTTGTGCCACTGGCATTTGCGCAGCAGCACGCCTTACCCGATCTGGCCGCTAAACCGGGTACTGCCGCGCCGAATCGTTTTTATATGTACGGTGTGGTGGCGCGTCTGGCGTTGTTAGCAGCGTCACTCGAGTTAGAAAAAACTGATCCTAATCCTGAAGTGTATTGAGCCCTCATGAAAATCGCTTTCGTTGCTGATCCACTGGACAGCTTCAAGATAGTTAAAGATTCTACCTTTGCGATGATGACTGAGGCGGCGAGTCGAGGGCATGAGCTGTACGCTTTCGGTCATGGCGATTTATTGTTTGATGGTCATGAAGTTAAAGCAAGTGTGTCGCAGATCACGCTGACAGGAAAAGTAGACGATTGGTATCAGCAGCAAGCGCCGGTGTTGAGGTCGCTAAATGAGTTCGATGCGGTGGTTGAGCGGACCGATCCTCCTTTTAATATGGAGTATGTCTACGCGACCTATATGTTGGAGCGCGCAGAGGCGAACGGAGCGCGCGTGTTTAATCGGCCGGGCGCAATTCGCAGTCATAACGAAAAATTCGCGATCACAGGTTTTACGCAATTCATCGCGCCAACCTTAGTCACTAGCGATATGGCGCGTATTCGTGCGTTTCATGAACAACACAAAGACGTCATCCTTAAGCCTTTAGATGGCATGGGTGGCGCCGGAATATTACGCATCGCTACCGATGGATTGAATCTTGGATCGGCGATAGAGATGCTCACACATCACGGTGAGCGCACCATCATGGCCCAGCGCTACATACCCGAAATCGTTAAAGGCGATCGTCGCGTACTGGTGATAGCCGGGAAAGTGGTTCCGTATTGTTTAGCGCGAGTGCCTCAAGCGGGCGAAGTACGGGGCAATTTAGCCGCAGGTGGTTTGGGTGTGGCCATGCCTATCTCCGAACGAGAGCGCGAAATCGCTGAAACTCTTGGTCCGATTTTGTTTGAACGAGGCTTGTTGCTGGTAGGATTGGATGTCATTGGTAACTACCTGACTGAAATCAACGTGACTAGCCCGACGTGTTTTCAGGAAATCACTCAGCAGACAGGCTTTAACGTGGCCGGTATGTTTATCGATGCCCTTGAACAAGCGAGCTAATACCTCTTGCTGATAGCCGTATTTTTTTGACAGACTTCGCAACCCCATGGTTGGCATACTTTTAATTACGCACGCTCCGCTAGGCCGCGCTTTCATTGAGGCAGTCACGCATGTTTATAAAGATCCTCCTGAAAAGTTAGAGGCTTTGGATGTGATCGCTGATCAAGACCCGGGCGAAGTTCGCCGTCTTGCGAGTGAGGCGATTGCTAGACTTAATGATGGTTCAGGCGTGTTGGTGTTAACAGACATGATTGGTGCCACTCCAGCGAATTGCACGCAATCTTTGTGTGTGTCAGGCGAGGTCGAAGTGATCGCTGGAGTTAGCCTTCCTATGCTGTTACGCGCGATTGGTTATCGCAATAACACACTAGAAACCTTGATAGAAATGGCTTTGACCGGTGGGCAAAAAGGTGTTTGTCGTGTAGCTGCAAAAATATAATTCTCTACATGCTGCTGAATACCTCACAGAAAAAGAAAAGTAAAAATGATTAGTCGAGATATAGAAATCATCAACAAGTTAGGGCTACATGCGCGTGCATCAGCCAAGCTGACCCAGTTGGCCGCGAAATTTCAGTGTGAAGTTTGGATGACGCGTGAACGCAAGCGCGTGAATGCTAAATCCATCATGGGCGTGATGATGCTTGCAGCGGGCAAAGGGTCTACCGTTACCTTGGAGACCGAAGGCGCTGATGAGCAAGAGGCAATGGATGCGCTGGTGCAGTTAATCGAAGCACGGTTTGGCGAAAGCGAATAGAGAGATTTTCGGAACCATCACGAATGGCATCATTTACTCTTCATGGAATTCCTGTATCGCGCGGCATCGCGATTGGTCGCGCACATCTGTTGCGACCTGCCGCACGTGATGTCAAACATTATTTAATTTCAGAAGACAAAGTCGAAGCCGAAGTCGCCCGTTTGACAGATGCGATTGCGGCAGTCAATAGTGAGTTGCAAGCCGTTCGTCGTGATCTTCCGGCGGATGCGCCATCGGAACTCGCCGCCTTTATTGATGTGCATGCGCTTATTTTGGCCGATCCTATTGTTTCGACTGAACCATTAAAAATTATCCGTAATCGTCACTACAATGCTGAGTGGGCTTTGCTCACCCAAATCGATGAGCTTTCAGCTCAGTTCGATGAAATTGAAGACGCCTACCTGCGCGAGCGTAAGAACGATATCCGCCAGGTCGGTGAGCGCGTACTGAAATTCTTAACAGGTACCGCATCGACCTTCCCTGCTAGTTCCGATCCCCATGAAGAACTACCACAGATGATAGTCGTGGCTCATGATATTTCGCCGGCTGACATGTTGCAGTTTCGCGATCGTGCGTTCGTTGGTTTTGTTACGGATCTGGGCGGTCAAAATTCACACACTGCCATCGTTGCGCGCAGTTTGGATATTCCCGCTGTGGTGGGTATGTCGACCGCATCGACATTAATTAGTGAAGATGACTGGGTCATCATTGATGGTGATGCGGGCATCGTTATTGTTGATCCTGCACCTATCGTACTCGAGCAGTATCGCGACGTTCAGAGCCAGCTACTACGTGAGCGTAAGAAGCTAGGTAAATTAAAAAAGACACCTGCCGTTACGAAAGATGGCACGCGCATACATTTGTTAGCCAATATTGAATTGCCTGAAGATTGCGCTCCAGCTATCGAAGCGGGCGCGGTTGGAGTTGGCTTGTTTCGTTCTGAATTTTTATTCATGGGCCGAACCGGTGGGCAGCATCGATTGCCTACTGAGGATGAGCAGTTTGAATCCTATCGTAAGGCAGTCGTTGCCATGAAAGGTCGGCCCGTCACGATCCGCACGCTAGACGTGGGTGCAGATAAGCCGCTGGATAAAGATGAAGAAACGGCATTGAATCCCGCACTGGGATTGCGCGCTATTCGCTATTGCTTAGCTGAGCCGCAAATGTTTTTGACTCAGCTAAGAGCGATATTGCGTGCGTCTGCGTATGGCCCGATTAATCTTTTAATTCCTATGCTTTCGCATGCGTTTGAGATCGATCAGAGTTTGATGTTCATCGAACAGGCAAAACAGCAACTGCGGGACTCAAAGAAAAAATTTGATCCGAATATCCCTGTGGGAGCCATGATTGAAATTCCGGCTGCGGCGCTAACGCTGCCCTTGTTTATCAAGCGACTGAATTTTCTCTCAATCGGCACCAACGATTTAATTCAATACACTTTAGCGATTGATCGGGTCGATCATGAAGTCGCGCATCTGTATAACCCCTTGCATCCGGCGATTTTATATTTGCTACACACGACGATTGCCGCTGGTGCAAAAGCAGGCATCCCGGTCGCTGTTTGTGGTGAGGTGGCGGGGGATACGAAGCTCACGCGCTTGTTGTTAGGCATGGGCTTGCGCGAATTTTCTATGCATCCGGCACAGCTATTGTCTGTTAAGCAGGAAATTTTGAACTGCGATTTGGATCAGATCGAGTCGCAAGTGAAGAAAATCCTTAAAACGTTTGATTCTGCTGCCATTGCCGAGGGAGTTGAGCGTCTCCGTACCCTATAAAAGCCACGACAGTCAGGGCGTTTGACGCTGAGCGCTGACTTCGTTATCCTTGCACACATTGCGCCGATTTGACCTTAGCTTGCGGGCGCGCGGGAAACCCCCGGACAAATACGGCTAAAGCGAGCTTGAATCGACGTACCGAATTCAGCCCGATAAGCCAAGCGCTATCGGGCTTTTTTGTTTTATGCAGCGTACTTTTATAACAATCGTAGAAGCGACATGTTGACTCTT
>CAINAY010000521.1 GCA_903846425.1 uncultured Noviherbaspirillum sp. | reverse complement strand
TGTAGTCAACGCCTTGGGCGTGCCAATTGACGGCAAAGGCCCAATCAACGCTAAAGAAACTGACATTATCGAAAAAGTGGCACCTGGCGTGATTGCTCGTCAGTCCGTTTCGCAGCCACTGCAAACCGGTCTGAAAGCGATTGACTCCATGGTGCCTATCGGTCGTGGTCAACGTGAGTTGATTATTGGCGATCGTCAAACAGGTAAAACAGCTGTTGCGATCGACACCATCATTAATCAAAAAGGTCAGGGCGTAACGTGTATTTACGTTGCGATCGGCCAAAAAGCGTCATCGATCAAAAACGTTGTGCGTGCACTCGATGAGCATGGCGCACTCGACTACACCATCATCGTTGCAGCGTCGGCTTCTGAGTCGGCAGCGATGCAATTCGTGTCGGCGTATTCCGGTTGCGCGATGGGCGAATATTTCCGTGATCGCGGCGAAGATGCCTTGATCATTTATGACGATTTGTCGAAACAAGCGGTGGCGTATCGTCAGGTGTCCTTGTTGCTGCGTCGTCCACCAGGCCGTGAAGCGTTCCCTGGCGACGTGTTCTATCTCCACTCACGTTTGCTCGAGCGTGCAGCACGTGTCAATCCTGATTACGTTGAAGCGTTCACCAAAGGCGCAGTCAAAGGCAAGACCGGTTCATTGACCGCATTGCCAATTATCGAAACCCAAGCGGGTGACGTTTCGGCCTTCGTTCCGACCAACGTGATTTCGATTACTGATGGCCAGATCTTCTTAGAGACCTCCCTGTTTAATGCGGGTATTCGTCCTGCGATTAACGCCGGTATTTCGGTCTCGCGTGTGGGCGGTGCTGCGCAAACTAAAGTTATTAAAGGTTTGTCCGGCGGTATTCGTACCGACTTGGCGCAGTATCGTGAATTGGCAGCTTTTGCGCAGTTTGCTTCCGATCTGGACGAAGCAACGCGTAAGCAGCTCGATCGCGGTGCACGCGTGACTGAATTGCTCAAGCAAGCACAGTACGCACCATTGTCTGTTTCTTTGATGGCGGTTAGTTTGTTCGCGGTTAACAAAGGCTACCTCGACGATATCGAAGTTCGCGAAGTACTCGGCTTTGAACATGATCTGCATAAATTCCTGCAGACCAGCAATGCTGAACTACTCAAGCGTATCGAAGATACTAAACAACTCTCGAAGGAAGACGAAGCCGTGTTGACATCGGCGATCGAAAACTTCAAGAAATCGTTCTGATCTTAAACCGGGAGCATAGCAATGGCTGCAGGTAAAGAGATACGCGGCAAGATCAAGAGCGTCGAGAACACCAAAAAAATCACCAAGGCGATGGAGATGGTCGCCGCATCCAAAATGCGCAAAGCGCAGGAACGGATGCGTTCGGCCCGTCCATACAGCGAAAAAATCCGTACCGTGTCGGCGCATCTCGCGCAGGCTAATCCGGAATACACGCACCCGTTTTTAGTGAAGCACGAAAAGAGCAAAAAAATTGGCATCATCGTCGTCACAACTGACAAAGGTTTGTGCGGTGGTTTAAACACCAACGTGCTGCGTCAAGTGACGAATCGTATGAAAGAGTTCGAAGCAGCAGGCAACAAAATCGAGCTAGTCACGATGGGTAACAAAGGTTTTGGTTTCATGAATCGTATTGGCGCCAAAGTAGTCGCGCATTACGTCAACATGGGCGACACGCCACACCTTGAGCATCTGATTGGGCCAGTCAAAGTGCTGCTCGACTCTTACGATGATGAGCAACTCGATGCGGTTTATATCTGCTACACGCGCTTCATTAACACCATGAAGCAAGAGCCTGTGTTTGAGCAATTGCTGCCGCTGACAGCTGACAAGATGGAACCCGTAAATAGCTATTCATGGGATTACTTGTACGAGCCCGATGCAAAGTCCGTGATTGACGAATTGTTGCTACGTTACGCAGAAGCGCTGGTGTATCAAGCCGTGGTTGAAAACATGGCCTCTGAGCAGGCAGCGCGTATGGTCGCGATGAAAGCGGCGACGGATAACGCGGGTAGCGTTATTGGTGAGCTTAAGCTGATCTACAACAAGACGCGTCAGGCAGCAATTACTAAAGAACTCTCTGAGATCGTTGCCGGTGCGGCAGCGGTTTAAGACACTAAAACGAATTTCTATTTTTATTTAAAGGAACGAAAATGGCTGATGGCAAAATCGTTCAGTGTATCGGTGCTGTGGTCGACGTTGAATTCCCGCGTAACGCCATGCCCAAGATTTACGATGCGCTGAAAATGGAAGGTTCTGCGCTCACCCTCGAAGTCCAGCAGCAGCTCGGCGACGGCATAGTCCGCACCATTGCGCTCGGCTCTTCAGACGGTCTGCGTCGTGGCATGATCATCCAAAATACAGGCAAGCCGATCATGGTGCCCGTCGGTACAGGCACACTGGGCCGCATTATGGATGTGTTGGGTAATCCGATTGATGAAGTGGGCCCAGTCAAATCAGACAAGCTCGCATCGATTCACCGTGCAGCTCCAGCGTACGATGAACTCTCGCCTTCGCAAGAATTGCTCGAAACCGGCATCAAAGTTATTGACCTGGTCTGCCCATTTGCTAAAGGCGGTAAAGTTGGTTTGTTCGGTGGCGCGGGTGTAGGTAAGACCGTGAACATGATGGAACTGATCAACAACATCGCAAAAGCACACTCGGGTCTCTCCGTGTTTGCTGGTGTAGGTGAGCGTACTCGTGAGGGTAACGACTTCTATCACGAGATGATCGAAGCCGGCGTTGTGAACACCGATGATTTCACCAAATCAAAAGTAGCGATGGTGTACGGTCAGATGAATGAACCACCAGGTAACCGTTTGCGCGTTGCCTTGACTGGTTTGACGATCGCTGAATCCTTCCGTGATGAAGGTCGTGACGTTCTCTTCTTCGTCGATAACATTTATCGTTACACACTGGCCGGTACTGAAGTATCTGCGCTGCTGGGTCGTATGCCTTCTGCGGTGGGTTATCAGCCGACACTGGCCGAAGAGATGGGCCGTCTGCAAGAGCGTATTACGTCAACAAAAACGGGTTCGATTACATCGATTCAGGCCGTGTATGTTCCAGCCGATGACTTGACCGATCCATCACCAGCAACCACGTTTGCTCACTTGGATTCCACCGTCGTTTTGTCGCGTGACATCGCTGCCTTGGGTATTTATCCAGCGGTTGATCCACTCGATTCAACCTCACGTCAGCTCGATCCAAACGTCGTTGGTCCTGACCACTACGACACAGCACGTGCCGTACAAGGTACGCTGCAACGCTACAAAGAATTGCGCGACATTATCGCGATTCTCGGTATGGACGAACTCGCACCAGAAGACAAATTGTTGGTGGCTCGCGCGCGTAAGATGCAGCGTTTCCTGTCCCAGCCTTTCCACGTGGCCGAAGTGTTTACCGGTTCGCCAGGCAAATACGTTTCACTGAAAGATACGATCAAAGGCTTCAAGATGATCGCATCCGGTGAACTCGATCATTTGCCAGAGCAAGCGTTCTACATGGTTGGCACGATTGATGAAGCCATCGAAAAAGCTAAGAAGATTCAATAAGCGTTAATGAGCAGCGGCATGGTGACATGCCGCTTACTTTGCATTTCTCGCTTAATCAAAAAGGGTTTTTATGTCCAACACCATTCAGGTTGATGTGGTTTCAGCAGAAGAGCAGATTTATTCTGGTCCGGCTGAATTCGTCACACTGCCCGGTGAAGTCGGTGAATTGGGAATTTATCCAAGACATACACCACTCATCACACGTATCAAGCCCGGCGCAGTTCGTATCAAAGTGCCTGGCGCGGCAGAAGAAGAATTCGTGTTCGTCGCAGGCGGCATACTCGAAGTACAACCACATGGTGTAACCGTTATGGCCGACACCGCAATTCGTGGCAAAGATCTCGACGAAGCCAAGGCGAACCAAGTCAAGAAAATGGCAGAAGAAGCGATGGTTAATCGTGAATCAGATATCGATTACGCAGTCGCTCAGACTGAGCTAACGATTGCACTCGCACAGCTCGCAGCGATACATCGTCTGCGTCATAAGCGATAAAAAAAGTGATCGTTAAAAAAGGCAGCTAAGGCTGCCTTTTTTGTTTGTGTCGCGATGAACGTAATCTAAATACAGCAACAGAAAAATACAGTCATGAAGCAGACCACTTCATCGAACGTTGTATCGCTTCATTCCACACACCTAAATGATGCGCTCGTTTGTCGGCTGACATATTGGGTTCAAACCTGCGCTCAACATGCCACTGCTCCGCGATCTCTTCTTGCGTAGCCCAAAATCCTACGCCCAATCCCGCAAGGTAACCTGCACCCAGTGCGGTAGTTTCCGTTACCTCAGGCCGCACCACCGGTACATTTAAAATATCCGCTTGAAATTGCATCAATAAATTATTACTCGCCGCACCACCATCAACGCGTAGTTCTTTAATGCCCGTGC
>CAINAY010000520.1 GCA_903846425.1 uncultured Noviherbaspirillum sp. | reverse complement strand
AGCAGAAAATGCCGCGGGATGATGATTATGACTTTCAGCATAACCACCCTCACCATAGATAGCACCCCAGCAGTCATTCACAAAAACCTTTAAGCCCAATGTTTCACGATTTCCTGTGTAGCCCTCACCAGAAACCTGTGTGGTGAGCGAAGAGACTACATCGCATAAGGGAAGCAACTTGGCGTTTAAGGTGTGACTCTTCCAAGGACTTCGGTAATCGGCGATTACATTGGATTCAACACCAGGGTGGGACTCACGCAGTTCATGAATGGCTTGGTGCGCCAAATTCAAGATGTGCTTGATACCAGATAAATCAAAAATAAAAATGGGTAGTTCGTTTTTAACCAGTGTTTTTTGGCAGTGGTCAGCTTGAATATTTTTATAGCTAATCGTATTTTTTGGTCGAAATAATGAACCTAATGACGGCATTTTATCCGTGGGCGTATGGTGAGTTGTTGAAAATTGTAAATCAGTGAATCTTGATTTCATTGAGAGTCAGATTGTTAACTAAAAATGGCTTGTTTCAAAGCGAGCTATTAAGAATTTGGGCCTTATTTAATTACGGCTTCCTTGGTGAGGAGCTGGGCTGGGAAAGGCGGTCGTCTTCTCTGAGTGCAGTTATAGGTACGTATGCCTCGATAAGGCAGGGTTAGCTTGGAGTCACGTTTGCAAGGGGACGGTTTTCCTGCATAGAGAAAGATAAACATAGGTAAAGTAATTACAGGTAAATGCCCTTAGATCAGAGCAAAAAACCCATTTGCTGATATTCCCATACCGATGACAGCAGTCGCAGCCGATCCGTAAAGCACCCAGCGTGATCGCGAGAAAAACGCCATGAAACTCAGCCCTATTCCAAACAGCAGTATAGATTTTGAGAGCGCAAACATAGTCATTCGACCACTCGCTTGACGAGTTAGTTCATCTTGTTGCTTCAAAGTGTCAGCTAACTCTTTTTTCCCGTTCAAGGTTGTGGGTGACGTTTCTTGGTTTTGAATGGTCGATCGATAAAGGACTAGACGACTTTCAGTGATATCTTTTTGTTCATCCGTGAGCTTGCTGGTGTCACCCAGTGATAAATCCAAGGCATTCGCAGAGAGCTGGTAGCCGACCTGTTGAGCCGAGACGCTTTGAAAGGCGGTTTGCACCTGTACCGCCTGATAACCATGATTGACCATCTCAATCTGAGCTTGCGACTCGCCCATACTGGAGATGCCATGAGTGGCGCTAAGTGCCGTAAACATGACGCCAGCCATTAGCCGTGTGCGGCTACTTGTGAGAGGTACTGACTCGGGGATAGCTTCAGTCTTTGCTACAACCGGTTCAATCATCTTCGTCATTACCGGTTCTGGCAAGGTCGTTAACTCCGTCGATTTTGTAGCTGGCGAATGTTCGGTAATCACTGGAAGAGTTTCCTCCGTAGTGATAACTGTCTTAGGTTTAGTAGTCTTAGGGACAGTAGGTTTAGGAGTAATGGCAATCGATGACAAGTCAACACCTTTTGGACTAGGTTTATTGAAATCATATTTTTCTAGCTGATCTAAGCAGCCATGAATTTTTTCTGTTTGTATTTTTGCGAATACCATTCGCTTCTTCGGTGAGCCTGCAACAGCGCCCGAATCGTCCACCATCTCATTGCGAATAATCGGGCCATCATTCGGGCTGAGATTAGGGTCGCCAGATATAGATTGGTCGGTATCGCTTAGGCGACGAGCTATCTCTGGTCCTGAATCGCTTGATCCATTTTTTGTATTCGTAAACTCAGCGTCTTTGCTGGTACGGAAATCGATAGGGCCAGAACCGTCGTGTAGATGTTTACTCGATAGATCGACGTCGCTATCCTTCAATTGCCGATTGATCTCAGGCCCATCATCACCATCGTTGATACGATTTTTTAACTTAGGACCATTGTCGGCATCAAGAATTTGTTTGCCGGTTGTTGGCCCCGAGCCGTTATCAACGATGTTGTTAGATAGTTTAGGACCGGAGTCGCCATCGATGATGTTGTTAGATAGTTTAGGACCGGAGTCGCCATCGATGATGTTGTTCGATAGTTTTGGGCCGGAGTCGCCATCGATGATGTTGTTCGATAGTTTTGGGCCGGAGT
>CAINAY010000519.1 GCA_903846425.1 uncultured Noviherbaspirillum sp. | reverse complement strand
TTCTCTAATCCTTAAGTCGTCGGTACGTGGCATGGTCTCTCCAGGAATAATTCGCTTAAAAACAAAAACCGCCATTCCTGGCGGTTTTTAAAGATTCGGTTCGCTGCGCTTGTCAATGAACTTACCGCTTCTCCACCGCCGACTGGCTGGGGTAGCTAAAGTAAAAATCAAAGAAAAAACTCAGTTTGAACATTTTGTTTCATCGGCAGAGCCAATCGGAAATGCGATGGTGCTACAAATCCCAGTACTTGGCAAGCCTTGTTATTTAATCAGTAACTTTTATTCATGGCCGTTGATCATTTCACCGGGGATGAAACCGCCTAAAATCAGGCGGTGCCACCGACGGTTAAGTCTTCAATGCGTAAAGTAGGTTGACCCACCCCAACCGGTACGCTCTGACCATCTTTGCCGCAGGTACCGACACCCGAGTCCAGACGCATGTCATTCCCAATCATGGAAACACGGTTAAGAACGTCCGGACCGTTACCAACCAGGGTCGCGCCTTTAACTGGATAAGACAGCTTGCCATCTTCGATCATCCACGCTTCACTGGCCGAGAAAACAAATTTTCCGTTGGTAATATCGACCTGACCACCACCAAAATTTACGGCATACAAACCATTTTTGACGGACTCGAGTATCTCGCCCGGATCACGGTCGCCAGCCAACATGTAGGTGTTGGTCATGCGTGGCATAGGCAGGTGCGCATATGATTCACGACGGCCATTACCGGTTGGTGGCATTTTCATTAAGCGCGCATTCAGTGTGTCTTGTATGTAAGCGCGTAAGATACCGTCTTCTATCAGCGTCGTGCATTGTGTGGCGTTGCCTTCATCATCCACATTCAACGAGCCGCGACGATCTTTAATCGTTCCATCATCAACCACCGTTACTCCACGCGTAGCAACACGTTCACCGATACGACCTGAAAATGCACTGGAACCTTTGCGGTTGAAATCACCCTCTAAGCCATGACCTATCGCTTCGTGCAGTAGCACACCGGGCCAACCTGGGCCAAGTACAACCGTCATTGGGCCTGCAGGTGCGGGGCGTGACTCGAGATTAACTAATGCGGAATTGACCGCCTCACTGGCGTATTTTTCAATCAACTCTTCTGAGAAATACGAAAAATCATAACGACCGCCACCACCGGATGTACCGACTTCACGACGTCCATTCTGCTCGGCGATTACAGTCAACGACAAACGTACTAGAGGACGAATGTCAGCAGCGATAACACCATCACTACGCACGACTAAAACAACGTCTTGCTCACCCGCTAATCCAGCCATCACCTGAACGATACGGGGATCTTTAGCACGTGCGATACGTTCAATTTTTTCTAGCAATTGAACTTTAGCGGTTGCATCCAGTGAGACAAACGGATCTTTAGGGAGATACAGCGAACGTGCGCCTGCAGGTTTTACACGCGAGGCGACTTTAATTTTTCCGGCACCTTGACGCGCAATGGTTCGGGTCGCAGCTGCAGCATCAAGTAACGCTGTTTCAGAAATTTCGTCTGAGTAGGAAAACGCAGTGCGGTCACCAGAAACAGCTCGGACACCCACACCTTGATCAATCGAAAAACTACCTGTTTTTACGATGCTCTCTTCCAGACTCCAACTCTCGCTGCGCGTAAATTGAAAATACAAATCAGCATAATCAACGCGGTGGGTGAATATCGATCCGAGTACTTTCAATAAATGACCTTCATCAAGGCCATTGGGAGTGAGCAGGATGTCACGAGCCGCTTGGTGAGTAGCGAGATTAGGTTCAATTAGCTTCATAGGATAGTTTGGCTTGGTAGGGCGTAAAGACAGAACCCCGATGATACTGGATAGGCTTGATTTGCGCTGTGCGGCCTGCTCAAAACCTGAGAAAAATCGGGGGATTAGTAAGGGGCTGCTAAAACGTTAAAGAAGTGCTGCCAAAATAGTCACAGGCGACGATGTTGCAGGGCTGGCAAACTGGCGCGCACGCTGGCAAGTTGGGACAGATCCAGCTCTCCCGACACCACACCTTCACCTTCAGGCTTTTGGATAAGAATCTCGCCCCAAGGGTCTATCAACATACTGTGGCCCCAAGTGCGACGGCCAGTCACATGCTTGCCACCTTGGGCCGCAGCCAACACAAAACATTGGTTTTCGATCGCGCGCGCTCTGAGCAAAATTTCCCAATGCGCCTGGCCGGTCGTGTAGGTGAAGGCAGCGGGGACGACCAATAGATCGCACAAACCCATCGCCCGATACAGCTCGGGAAAACGCAGGTCGTAGCAAATAGAGAGTCCTACTCTGAGTTGCGTTGTCTGAAGCACCGCAACGTCATCGCCGGCCACAATGGTGCGCGACTCATCAAAGGCTTCTGTGCCGCGAGAAAAACCAAACAAATGAATCTTGTCGTAATGCGTAGCGAGTTGTCCATCTGGGCCATACGCTAATAGCGTATTACGAACTTTGCCTTCTTCTTCGGATACCAGAGGAATGGTGCCGCCAATCAGCCAGATACCGCACTCACGCGCCATCGTCGACATGAATTCTTGTAATGGGCCGTTACCGAGTGTTTCAGCATGAGCTAGTTTGTCGGTATCGTGCTGACCAAGAATAGCCCAGTACTCAGGCAATAAGACCAAGCTTGCGCCCTGTTCTGCTGCCTCACAAATATAACGAGCCGCGGTTTGTTTGTTTTCTTCTGGGAGCGGTGTCGACACCATTTGCACGGCGGCGACTTTAATCATGGTTTGCATGGTCGTTCTCATTGCTGAGCAGGCTTCTCGGCTTCGACGGCAGGCAGCTTGCGTTTAGACGTAGCTTTCTTTACGACGGGATCTTTCCATGGACCCGTCACCTGATACTCCTGCGTTAACGCTTGTGACAACGGACTACGCAAAAATAACTGCGCTAAAAATGATCCTAAACCAACCACAGGATTGATCGCTAGTCCGTACACCACAGATGCACCGCCGGCATTTAGTTCTGGAATGACCACGACATTTAAATTTTGTGTTTCATCGTTTAAATCAACGGTTCCATCCATCAATACGACGGCGTTCACTCCACGCATCTTAAACGTATCTGTTTTTAAAACGCCACGCGCGATAACGGCGGTGCTAGCCATGCTATCGAATGCAAAACCCTCAGAAAAAATATCACGAAAATCCAGCGTCAATCGCCGCGGTAGTGATTGCAAGCTCATCACATTCAATAGCTTCGCCACTCCGGGATCAGCTTTCAAAAACTGACCTGATGCAATCTTAAGGCTGAGGTTACCGTTCATCGAAGGAAAATCAAATGCATCAGGCGACCCTCTCCAGCTCACCTCACCTTCAATACGACCTTTACCGCCGCGCAAAGTTTTTTCAAAGCCGATCCGATCTAGCATACGCCCAGCATCGTTAATCTCCATTTCATAAATCATCGTCGAGAGACTATCTGCTGCAAATACTTGCCACTTCCCCGTGGCACGCAATGTGGCATCGGGATTGAAGATAACGAGCTTACTAATACGCCACTCTCTGCCTGGGCCCAGGCCCGCATTGGTTGCACTTAACTCAAGCCGTCCTAGCGACATACCTCTGAGCTGAAAATTATCAGCAACCACATCGAGACCCGGTAATTCACGCGAGGTTTTTTTGCCGCTCAACAGCTCAGTCACTTCAGATGCATCCGACTGAGGAATAATCAACGACGTGAAATTCGCTGTGAATTTTCCTGCACCACGCTCAAACCATGGATCATCCCAACTAGCATGCCCATTCGCCTGATCGGAATGAATATTAAATTGCCAGCCATCGCGTTGACGTGATGCGCCTAATACGGC
>CAINAY010000518.1 GCA_903846425.1 uncultured Noviherbaspirillum sp. | reverse complement strand
CGATATGAAAGAAGTATCGATTAGTGACGTGATTGGGCAGTTAGTACTTGACTCGCAAATATTCCAATCAAAACTCAATATCACCAGTGAATTGCAGCCAAAAATTTGTTGGAATTGTGATCAAAATTTAATCAATCAACTTTTTTACAATCTGTACACCAATGCCGTTAAGTACAATATTGAGGGCGGTTGGATAAAAATGCAGCTAGTGAAAAGTGGTAATGGATTTGTGTTTTCAATGTCGAATCCAACAGCCAATCCTCCAGGAGATCTTGCTAAAAAAGCGTTCGATCGTTTTTATCGTGGTGACTCATCGCGCGCGCGAGATATTGATGGCGTAGGCCTTGGCCTGAGTCTGGCGCAAGAGATTGCACGGGTTCATGGCTCGGAACTGAGTATGGAAGTCAGTGCGGAAAACATCGTGACCGTGCGTCTGAGTTATCCTGCTAACGTTCTTTAGCCTTAAAACAGGGCTGTCATTTACCCCTACTAAACAACGTTATTGAGGTTGTACTATTTTTCGTTAAATAAAAAAAGGGCGCTTTCGCGCCCTTTTTATCGCCCTGAGTTGTCTAGCTATTTAGGCGGTGGTCACGACCGCACCCACTTCACCCCGAGTCAGTTGGTTTCTGACGATATCCGTGGGTTGAAAAAGTTTGATCAATGACTCGAGTAGCGTGGCAGCTTTGCCGCTGTTATCCATAGAAAAATTACAGACATAGACGTCGAAGGTAATCGCGCCTAACTCTGGCCAGGTATGCAGGGCCAAGTGCGACTCTGCCAGCAGTACGGTGCCTGTCACGCCACCACATTCGCCTTCATGGAGACCTGGGAAGGCATGAAATACTTCGCTGACGGCGGTCAGACCACTTTTGTCTACGAGTTCCAGACATTTACGACGTAATGATTTTGCATCCGTCATTAAATTCAGATTGGTATGGCAACCCGCAATATCTGCGGTGAGGTGAAGTCCTTGCATCGGTAATTCCTTTCCCCTAAAAACAAGAAAGAAACCCTTCTGGGCTAGTAGACGCCAAGTAGAAGGGCGGTTAAAAAAAGCCTTGAGGGCTTACTTATGCTTCCTTGGTCGACCGGTTTTCACCGTCTGAAGCTTTTTCTTTGCTGATTTGACTTTGGAGCTACTCAAGTCTGCGAGCAGAGCGATACCAATTCGGATCAACTCGCTTTTCTTAATCTCGAAACCTTCTTTCAGGCAGCCTTTTTTGACTTTGGCCAGTACGGCATATTCCGACTCTGGAATGGTAAAACTGTCGCGTACGAGTTGGGGTTTAGTCAGCTTGTCTGCTTTAGTAGCAGTGACTTTTTTCGCGGCCTTGGCGGTCGTTTTTTTCGCCGCTGGCTTCGCTTTGGTAGCAGCGGAGCGTTTCGCTGCTGGTTTGGTTTTCGAGTTCATTTTAGAGGTCTCCTAATAGTTGACCGTAGTGTATTTCACTACTGTACCTAAAAAACGGTATAAATCATTTATACGGTATGACGGTATACATTAAAAATCAAACGGAGTCGATAAAATGTTGTCTATGGACAACATTGCTGGCGGTATGCGCGATATGAAAAGGTGTAAATAAAGCGATTTATCAGAGGGGTTGGCTACAACGTAGCCAGATCTAGCCGATTAAAAAAATGACAATCACTGAATGTGAATCACGTACTTTCGTACCAGTCCTTCGACTGATTAACAATACGCACAACGATGAGCATCACCGGCACTTCGATCAAGACGCCCACGACGGTGGCGAGTGCGGCGCCGGATTGAAATCCAAACAAGCTAATGGCCGCAGCGACGGCTAGCTCAAAAAAATTAGAGGCGCCAATCAGAGCAGAGGGGCAGGCCACTGAATGGGATTCGCCGAGTTTTTTATTCAGCCAGTACGCTAATGAGGCATTGAAAAAAACTTGAATCAATATGGGCACGGCAAGTAACCCAATAATTAAGGGTTGATCAATGATGGCCTTACCTTGAAATCCAAACAACAGAACCAGAGTCAAGAGTAATGCAGTGATAGACCATGAGCCGATTTTTTCCATCGTGGCTTCGAATATCTCGTTCCCTTGCTTCATCAGCCAATAGCGCCATGCCTGTGCCAGTAAAACAGGTATGACGATATATAAGACCACCGATGTCGTTAATGTTTCCCAGGGTACGACGATGGACGAGATGCCGAGTAACAGAGCGACGATGGGCGCGAAGGCAAACACCATGATGAGGTCATTGAGTGCCACCTGCGATAGGGTAAACAAGCCATCGCCATTCGTCAGTCGGCTCCATACAAACACCATAGCCGTGCAGGGTGCGGCCGCCAGCAAGATTAATCCAGCAATGTAGCTGTCGATTTGATCGGTAGGCAGTAGTGGTGCAAATAGATGGCGAACAAATATCCACCCAAGCAGCGCCATAGAAAAAGGTTTGACCAACCAATTCACAAACAAGGTAACGGCTATGCCGCGCACATGCCGTCTCACCAAAGGCAGCGCAGCAAAGTCGATTTTCATGAGCATAGGAATGATCATGATCCAAACTAGCAAGCCCACAACTAAATTAACCTTGGCTATTTCGAGGGAAGCGATGAAATGAAAGCTGCCTGGGAAAAATTGGCCCAGACTGATTCCTATCACTATGCATAAAAATACCCAGATGCTTAAGTAACGCTCGAAAAAGCTGATGGGGTTCGACGCTTCTGCTTGGTCAAGCTGCGGTTGCTGCGGCGCTGATTCAATCAGAGGGTCAATCATTCGTGTGCGTCTTATTTGAATTACAGCTTGGCTTTAGCAGGCATGCGGATGGCGGTGACGGGTGAGCAGGGATTACCACCACAACAGTTGTCCGTCAGGTAGGCGAGCAGGGCATTCATACTATTGATCTGTGCTGAGTAAATCACATACCGTCCCTCTTGGCGCGATACAGTTAAGCCAGCGTGAGTCAATTCTTTCATGTGAAAGGTAAGTGAAGAAGGGGAGATGCCCAATGTTTCTGCCAACTGCCCGGCGGGTAATCCTTCGGGGCCTGCTTGGACTAGGCT
>CAINAY010000517.1 GCA_903846425.1 uncultured Noviherbaspirillum sp. | reverse complement strand
GGCCTGTTACTAGAAATTCTGCAAGACATCCCCGAAGCCAGTGTCAGCTTGAAAATTACCGGTATCGTTATTGAAATTGTGCAAGTTCAAGAGCACACCATACGCATGGTCAAGCTTTACCGGCCGTAAATTTTTGTGAATTCGTCCCTCACTGCGAATCACTAGTCTGTTGTAGCCTCGCATCAGCTAAGTCGCTGATCTGCGACTCTCGACCCTAGTCGTCTTCTGACATCACCGACCTAGACCATCTGCGCCAGCGCTCGCGCATGATGCGGGCGTTGCTCAGATAGTTTGTCGATAGGGTTTTTATGTCAACCATTATCCCCCCCGGATTTACCAATCTCGGAAGCTCATCAGGTCTCGCGCGTGTGCTATTACACGCGAACGTAGTCAATGATGCGCAGCTAGACGCGATACACCGAACTAGCACGTCAGAAAAAATTCCTTTTGTTGATGCCTTGATTAAAAGTGCCGTGATTAGCCCGGAAGGCTTAGGCGAATTTTGCTCTAAAACATTTGGTTATCCACTGTTAGATGTTTCTGCGATCGATATCGCCGCACTGCCACAAAAATTGATTGATCAAAAACTGATGGCCAGTCAACGCGTGATTGTTCTATCACGTCGTGGTGACAAAATTTCTTTGGGCATGGCCGACCCAACACAGCAACAAGTTATTGACCAAATTAAGTTTCAAACAGGATTACCCGTCGAGCCCGTGGTTGTACTCCATCCACAATTAATGGAGTTGATACGGCAGCTTTCGCAAAGTGCCGAACAAAATCTGTCTGACTTAATTGGCGATGATTTTGAAAATGTCTCACTGATTAATGAAGATGATGGCATCGGAGAATCCGACTCTGGCGCAAGTGAAATCGATGACGCACCAGTGGTGCGATTTCTACAAAAGATTTTGACTGATGCTATTAATGTGCGGGCATCCGACCTGCATTTCGAACCGTTTGAAAAATTTTATCGAATCCGCTTCCGTGTCGACGGTGTATTGCGCGATATTGCGCAGCCTCCCCTCGCCATCAAAGAAAAATTAGCCTCTCGTATTAAAGTTATTTCGCGGCTCGACATATCGGAAAAACGCGTTCCTCAAGATGGCCGTATGAAACTACAAGTATCAGGCACACGTAGCATTGATTTTCGAGTATCGACTTTACCGACACTGTTTGGTGAAAAAATTGTCATGCGTATCCTTGATGGCAGCCAGGCCCAATTAGGCATCGATGCTCTCGGCTATGAACCCGATCAAAAAAATCTGCTGCTCGAAGCTATACAACGCCCATATGGCATGGTGTTAGTTACGGACCCGACTGGTTCAGGCAAAACCGTCTCGCTGTATACCTGCCTAAATATATTAAACAAGCCGGGCATCAACATTGCAACGGCTGAGGACCCTGCCGAAATTAATCTACCTGGTGTTAATCAAGTCAATATTAACGACCGCGCAGGTTTGACTTTCCCAGTCGCGCTGCGGGCTTTTTTGCGGCAAGACCCAGACGTCATCATGGTGGGTGAAATTCGTGATTTAGAAACCGCCGATATCGCTATCAAAGCAGCGCAGACGGGCCACATGGTGCTGTCGACTCTGCACACAAACGACGCACCCTCCACACTTACGCGATTACTGAATATGGGTGTTGCTGCTTTCAATATTGCAGCGGCGGTCAATCTCATCACGGCACAACGGCTGGCACGTCGCTTATGTAGCTGCAAACAACCGATCGATGTCCCGCTCGACATGCTGCTAAATGCGGGCTTTCATGAATCTCAACTCGATGGCTCGCCTTTATATCGTGCGGTCGGTTGTGAGCTGTGTGGTGGCAGTGGCTACAAGGGTCGACTAGGTGTGTACCAAGTGATGCCGATTACTGAAGCGATAGAAAGCATCATTCTGGCGCATGGCACAGCACTGGAAATCGAAGCGCAGGCGCGGCGCGAAGGAGTACGCACCTTGAGAGAAGCGGGACTTTTAAAAGTGAAGCAAGGCTTTACCACCCTCGAAGAAATTATCAGCTGCACCAATCATTGATCGCCTTGCTCATCACAAGGGGCATCGCCAACTCGGGAGATTCTGATGACGCCATCCAGTTCTGCTCAGACTAGCAATACGAATGAATTAGTTTTTATATGGGAGGGCAAAGATAAAGCAGGTCGACTGGTGCAAGGTGAAATGCGCGCGACTAGCGCTGAGCGTGTCAATGTAACGCTGCGTCGCCAAGGCTTAACAGACATCACTGTCAAGAAAAAAACTTCGTTACGACAACGTAAAATCACTGAAAAAGATATCGCTATTTTTGCGCGTCAACTCGCAACGATGCTTAGAGCTGGCGTGCCGCTATTACAAGCATTTGATATCGTGGCACGCGGTCATGGCAACCCTGCTGTATCACGCTTACTTTGGGATGTGCGCGCACAAGTTGAAACCGGTTCGAGTTTGTCGCAATCACTGCGCCGCTATCCCGCTTACTTTGATG
>CAINAY010000516.1 GCA_903846425.1 uncultured Noviherbaspirillum sp. | reverse complement strand
CTTAAGGCTCATCTTTGTAAACTCGGGTTTACGAGTAGTTATTTCCCCTGATTCAGGGTCAATTTCTGTGTAATGTTCTTTAGCGTTTTTTCCTGTTACCTTTTTCATAATGTATCGAGCCACGTAGGCAGCGGATTCGAAAGTAACGTCTCCAATGGAGGAATAACCAAATGGCCAGAGTAATTCAAGGTCTTTGGATCGATATAAGTTAGAACCAGCGGAAGTCCGTTTCCATAATTTCTTATCATTGAAACCGAGTCCGAAGATACATGCATGCCAGTGCGGACGGCCAAAGTTTTCACCATATTCTCCAGCCATGTAATAACGTATTCTTCGTCCAGGATACCGTTTTCGTAATCTTTTAATAAAGAGCTGAAAGTCTCGATAGTGTAATGATCGATCGCTTGGGATATGGTCATCATCATAAGTAAGGGTTATGAAACAGTTTTCTTCATGCATTTGAGATTCGTGCATGCAACGAATAGCCCACTGACGTGAGCGTTCTAGTCTGCAGCCAATACATTGTCCGCAGGGTAAGTTTAATGAGCGTGATATATCGTGTCTTTTCAATTCTGAAAAGACTATTGATCCATCAGTGCATTGATATGCACTTATTGGGTGATAGCAAGGCATGTGAGGTGCCTGGGGGCTTTTTTAGAGCCTCCAGCCTCCACGTTGTGGGGCTTTTTGCATGTTTGCGGATTTTGTACGTTTTGTGTTCCGACGAAATGAGCGTGCGGAACGACGTTTATTAACAGGTTTTCTATACATCATTTTTATAGCTCCTTTTATCCAACATTGGGGGTTTTGGTGTCACCTAGCACAGTTACATCTAGTAGGTAACTGTGCTACGGCTTATTCAGCCGCCTTTTCAGGGGTTGTATTAGTCGCTTCTACGGCTTCGGCAGCGACTTTTTCGATCAAACCGAGTTCCTCGGCTTCTGATCGATTATCTGAATTTTCTAAAAATTCAATTAATTGGGCTGGATCATTAGCGAACCGAGCCCGAATTTGAGCTGGCAAAGCATCAAATTCATCTTGAGCCGCGATAACGCGGTTTAAAGCAGTATGGTAGTCACTGATACCAGTGAAATCGCCATAGCGGGGCGATAAAGGGCTTTCAGGTAAAAGCCCAGTTATATTAAATTGACGAAGGATATTATTAATATCACATTCGTCTTTGAAATGCTGCTGAGCCAGGGAAGGCTCCTCACAAGCCAACCCTGACTCATTAGATGCAGCATCTTTGTCATAGTTGTATGCGGTACGTAAAAAAACTCCGTTTTTTGACATTTTTATCTCCCAGGGGGCATAGTTAACCGACCAGTGTCGGGTTTAAATACGTTGGACAATCCTTTTCCAACGGCAGAAGCAGCAGACGAAGCTCCAATGCCTACATCTCTAAAGACATTGGCACCCCTTTCTGCGCCTTTAATAAATACACCTTTTTGGCCTTCGTACAGTTTTCCAACTGCTTTAGCCTCAGGCATTTCATAATTACGATATAACGCATTTGCAGTGCTTTGAGCAGCTGCAGCGTTATTCATGTTTATAAGAGAAGCTACCTGTTTCGCAAATTGCTCATGACCAGGTAGTTGAACTGCTTCATTAGCAGCTTTTACAAGGGACAAATTCATATTTGCCCTATTGAGATCCTCTTGTGAACCAGCAGCACCGGCTTGTTCACGTTTTAATAGCACATCAGCTGCCACATTAGCAGCTTGAGATGCATTAGTTGCAGCAGCTCCCAGAGAGCTTTGCATTTGAGCAGTAGCGCCACCAGGAGTGGACGCACCACCCTGCGAATAAGCAAGCATTGGATTTAATCCTGCAGCTTGCATATCAGCGACAGCACGCTGATAAGAAGTATTAGACATTGACTCTTGAAATGATTGTTGCATTTGAGCAATGTCACGGTTTGCTTTGTTAGCAGATTCCTGACCTAGGAATGAACCTAGGCCAGAAACCAAACCACCTACGATCGAGCCTAACATCAGAAATGATCGATTAAGCCAGGTACAGAGTACATTGGCATTGGTCTCGCTTTTTTAACATCAAAAAAGCTATCAAAAATAAATTGTTGTCCGTTTGCACCAGCACCTACGGCAACTACACGACTTACAGGAGGATTCTCCTGGATAAATGTCGTGTTAAGAGTTGGCAACGATGTAAATCGCTGGGCTAAATGCCAGCCGTCAATCGTTCCCGATGCGGTTGACCTAAATAAGGAAGAAATACGACTTGGGTTATAGCGATATTCAGCCCATCGCTCTTGATACCCAAATACGCCAGTATCGTTGGCATCGCCACGTACATAAATTTCTTCATTGAGAATAGCTTGTTCACCAAGCGTAGCAAAGGCAGGGAAATAGAAATCGTAACGGGTATTACGATTCCACATACGATGCAGACCTTGTTGATATGTTAAGTCTGCACGTACTGACACGATACCAATAATTACGCCGTGTTCAGTAGCCGAGTAAGTAAAGCCATGGTTATGAGCCAAGGCAGTACCCATAGCAGCAAGTGTGCCCATAGGGGTAGTAGTTCCACTAGCTGAAGTACCCGACGTTTGAGCGATCGGATTAATATTAACAGAGGTTGATCCACCCCCGATGTATTCGGGACGCTGTAAGCGAGCATCAGGAGAAACAACACCAAAATGTGACCTAATAATTTCAGTATAACGTGTACCTCCACGAGCATCACGTTCCAAAAGTTTTTGAATCTGAAATGATTGGCGAAGTTGGTTAATTGTTGCTGAAGTTGCACTAGAAAGATCCGCATATAATCCTGAGACTCCTGAAGT
>CAINAY010000515.1 GCA_903846425.1 uncultured Noviherbaspirillum sp. | reverse complement strand
CGGCCTGCCCAACGTTGGTAAATCAACGCTATTTAATGCGCTGACCAAAGCAGGTATACCCGCTGAAAATTATCCCTTCTGTACCATCGAGCCGAATGTGGGCATCGTCGAAGTACCCGACCCCAGGCTGGCGCAACTAGCCGCCATCGTCAAACCTGAACGCATACTCCCTGCCGCTGTTGAGTTTGTTGATATTGCCGGTTTGGTCGCTGGCGCATCCAAAGGTGAAGGCTTAGGTAATCAATTCCTTGCACACATACGCGAAACCGATGCGATTGTGAATGTGGTGCGCTGCTTTGAAGATCCGAACGTGATTCACGTTGCGGGTAAAGTCAGCCCACTGGATGACATCGCCGTGATTCAAACAGAACTCGCGCTAGCCGATCTCACCACCGTAGAAAAAACCATACACCGCGAAACAAAAAAAGCGCGCTCAGGTGACAAAGACGCTGCCGCACTCGTCGCTTTACTTGAGCGCGTGCTGATACAACTGAATGACGCCAAACCCGTGCGTGCGATGAATCTGGATAAAGAACAGGTGGAGATGTTAAAGCCGCTGTGTTTGATTACATCCAAGCCTGCGATGTACGTGGCGAATGTATCGGACTCGGGATTTACCAATAATCCTTTGTTAGATCAACTGAGCGAATACGCAAAATCTCAGCACGCACCTATCGTCGCCATTTGTGCATCGATAGAATCGGAAATCGCTGATATGGATGACAGCGATAAGCTGGATTTTTTGACCGATATGGGCATGGAAGAACCGGGCTTAAATCGACTCATCCGCGCCGCCTTCGATCTACTCGGTTTGCAGACCTATTTCACCGCAGGCGTTAAAGAAGTGCGCGCCTGGACCATCCACAAGGGCGACACGGCACCCCAGGCGGCGGGAGTGATTCATACGGACTTTGAGCGCGGCTTCATTCGCGCACAGACCATCGCCTTTGATGATTTCATTAGCCACAAAGGCGAACAAGGCGCCAAAGAAGCCGGCAAGATGCGCGCCGAAGGCAAGGAATACGTGGTCAAAGACGGGGATGTGTTGAACTTCTTATTCAACGTCTAAATAACTATTCATCAAATATGTCGCTATTTTTAAGAAATGGCGACATATCGGGTTGACCTGTTCTCGCCGGCGACATAAACTGAAAATATGTCGCAAAAATTGAGAAATTAACCCATGTCAAACTGGCATCCAGATCTGCCTTACAACGCCCTACCCCCCTTACCGCCCGCAGTAGAGGTGGAAACTCGCCTAGTACTCAAACAATGCATTTCCGCGCGTGCCGCCCTAGCGGAACTGAAACAGGCCGCCGAGTTGATTCCCAATCAGGGAGTCTTAATCAATGCCTTACCTCTACTGGAAGCACAAGCCAGCTCGGAAATCGAGAACATCGTCACTACGACTGACCGACTATTTCAGCATCACAGTGCCGGGGAAAATGCTGACCCAGCCACGAGTGAAGCATTACGTCATAGCAGCGCATTATTGGAAGGGTTTAAGGGACTCAAACAGACTCCGCTGAGTACCCGAACCGCAGAACAGGTTTGCTCACGCATCAAAGGATTTGAGATGAAGGTTCGGCGCATACCAGGAACAGCACTCGCCAACCAAACGACGGGAGCCGTGATCTTCACCCCGCCTGTAGGCGAAGACTTACTGCGAACAAAGCTCGCCAACTGGGAACGCTACCTTCATGAAGAACGCGCTATCGATCCCTTGATCCGCATGGCGGTTGGGCACTATCAGTTCGAGGCCATCCATCCCTTCAGCGATGGCAATGGCCGCACAGGACGCATTCTCAATAGCTTATTTCTAATTCAAGAAAATTTGCTAACGCTACCGATTCTTTATCTCAGCCGTCACATCATCAAGAACAAGGCTGAGTATTACCGCCGGCTGCTCGAAGTCACGCGCAGCCAAGCATGGGAGCCGTGGATTATCTATGTACTCCAAGGCGTAGAGGAAACGGCTCGTTGGACGACAGACAAAATTTCAGCGATTCGAACGCTTTCGGCATTGACTGTCACACACATCAAACAAGCCGCACCAAAAATCTATAGCCGCGAGTTAGTGGATGTGATCTTCGACCTGCCTTACTGCCGAATCCAGAATTTGGTCGAGAGAGATATTGCCGGTCGCCAAGCGGCTTCTCGCTATCTCAAACAACTCGTCGAAGTGGGTGTGCTGGAAGAAAAAACTATAGGACGTGAAAAGCTATTCATTCATCCGAAGCTGATGCATTTACTCACTCGGGACGACAATAGCACGACTGCTTACGCATAATTAGTTCGAGTAAATCAACGCGCGAACTATTTGCATGAGAAGCAAATTTTTATAATGCGCGCCGAAGGCAAGGAATAATTGGTCAAAGATGGGGATGTGTTGAACTTCTTATTCAACGTTTGATTACGATCGCAAAGCCGCCTGCAAATTTTCGTACTTGATAAGTAATTGAGCGCGGGTTTCTTGCTTTAGAGGGTCCACCGGAATGCACGCAACGGGGCACACTTGCTGGCATTGCGGTTCATCAAAATGGCCTACACATTCGGTGCATTTATCAGGGTTAATCTGATAAATCAGCGGCCCCATAAAGATCGCATCATTCGGGCATTCCGGTTCGCAAACATCACAGTTGATGCATTCGTCTGTGATCATCAGCGCCATAAAATATAACTCCGAATTACGTTGGGCGATCGGCCAGCTTTTGAAGCAGCCATTTTTCCACTGAGGGGAAAACAAACTTCGATACATCACCGCCTAACAAGGCAATTTCTCTCACAATCGTGCCAGAGATGAATTGGTACTGATCAGACGGTGTAAGGAAAAGTGTTTCAACATCCGGTAACAGATAGCGATTCATGCCCGCCATCTGAAATTCATATTCGAAGTCAGATACCGCACGCAAACCACGCACAATCACACGAGCATCATGGCGGCGCACAAAATCTTTCAGCAAGCCTGAAAAACCTTCCACCACCACATTCGGATAATGCCCCAATACTTCGCGGGCGATATCGAGTCGTTCTTCCAATGAAAAAAACGGGTGCTTGGCCTTACTGTCGGCGACCCCCACCACCAGACGATCGAACAAGCCCGATGCGCGTCGCACCAAGTCTTCATGACCGCGCGTCAGTGGATCAAAGGTTCCCGGATATACCGCTACGACCATCTCATTTCTCCGTCTTGCGCCCAACAACATAGCTTGCCGCTGGACTAAAAAGAACGCGAATTATGCCCTAATTAAGCGCGGTCACACCCAAATTCACTGTCCTTTTACACCGGGTATAAAAGCCAGAACAAGAACCACCGTTTTTGCCCCTTAATCGCTCATTCCTCGACTTTGTTCTTTGCTGATTAAAGCAAAATGGACGGCACCCGCCTTGTCAGTGCGTACCAGCTGCCAGCCCGATAGCCAGTCGGGTAGTGGGCTGGTCGCAAAGGGCTGGTCTGATTCTATATAGACCAAGCCGGCAGCAGTTAGTAATCGCTTGCACGCCGGTAAAAACACTGGCAGCGACTGATCATCGTAAGGGGGGTCGAGAAACACGACATCAAACTCAATGTTCAATGCAGCTATGCGGGAGGCAGCGTCGCCTTGGTAAATATCAACCTTAACGGCACCTAATTTTTCTTTCGTGGCCTGCAAGGCTCTGCAAGCAGGGGCATTCGATTCCACCATCACGACCTTCGCCGCGCCACGACTGGCTGCCTCAAAACCCAAAGCGCCGGTGCCCGCAAACAAATCGAGGCAGCGCCGATTTTCCCACTGCCGTTGCTGTAAATGTTCTAGCCAGTTGAATACGGTTTCACGAACCCGATCAGGTGTCGGACGCAAACCGTGCGCCTCAATCACTGGTAGCGGAGTGCGCTTCCATTCGCCCGCAATAATACGAACTTGTCGTGGCAAAGGTAATTTGCGATTCACTTCGCTTCTGCACCAACGACGACAGTCACCATACGATCTAACGATAATTTACGTGCAAATGCACTACGTATATCAGCGACGGTTACGCGACTCACTTGAGCTGTCCATGTATCCAGATAATCCAGCGGTAACTGGTGATAAGCAATCATGGAAAGGTTATCTAAAATCTTGCGATTGTTATCGATACGCAAAGCGAAACCACCGATGAGATTCTCTTTGGCCGCCTTTAACTCCGCTTCGGTAGGACCATCACGCAAAAATGTGGCGATGGTTTCTCTAATGACCTTTAATGCTTCATCGGTTTGATCTTTACGCGTCTGCAAACCTGCAATATACGGGCCGGTCTGAGTCATAGGATTAAAATAGCTATAGGTACTGTAGGCTAATCCTCGTTGCTCACGCACTTGACGATAAATACGCGATACAAATCCGCCACCCCCCAAAATATAATTACCCACAGTGAGCGCAAAAAAATCTTTATCGCCGCGCGCTAATGCGGGCATACCTAGCAATAGGTGAGATTGCGATGCAGGATGAGGAAAGCGTTGTTCGATGCCCGTCGATGCAGGTACCGCAGGAAGTTCTGCTAGCGTCCCACCTTGTGGTAAGCGGCGCGTCAACTCAATAGCAATCGCATTCGCCTGCTCGCGAGTAACATCACCAATCATCGCGATCACGGCATGATTGGCCACGTAATGTGTTTGATGAAACTGCAGCAAATCATCACGCGTAATAGCTTCCACACTTTCGACTGTCGTCTCATTGCCATACGGATGACCGTTGTAGGCCAAGCGCCAAAAGGCTTTGTCGGCAATCGATCCAGGCTTGGTCAATGCCTCTTTTAGCGACGAAATAGTTCGTGCTTTATCGCGACCAAAAAATTCATCGGGAATACTAGGATGCGCAAGCAAACGCGCTAACACACGTATGGATTGATCGCGCTCAGAACTTGACGATAGCGTTCGAATCGACATACCGGAACGATCCGTACCGGGGCCACCGCCACGTTGCGCAGCAACGTCAGCGAGAGCATCCGAAATCTCCGATTCCGTCATACCCGACTCAAGCGTGCCGTCGGACAGAGTCGCAGCGCGTATACCGCGCGCAAGCATGCCATTGGTTAGTGCCGCAATGCCAGACTTACCTATCGGATCGCGGCGAGCGCCCGCATCGAAATCGACACTCACATCAAACACAGGAATAGCATGGCTCTCAACGAAATATACGCGGGCGCCATTTTCCAAAGTCCAGTGCTGTATGTTGAGTCCGGCATGAACGCTTCCAGCAACCAACAAGAAACTACAGAGGCTCAGCGCCCATATTTTTTTCAGCATGACTTGACTCCACTATCCGTAGATATTAGGTGAGGCATAAATTCGTTGGGGAATAAATTAAAAAGCAATCAATCAGTGCCGTAAGCCGTTTACAGCAGGCTTGCGCTCAGCTTGTGCAGACATCGGCAAAGGCTGCAAAGTCGCGACCGTTAATTGATCATCACCGAAATATTTTTGCGCCACCGCTTGTACTTGCTCTGGCGTTACTGCTGATACTTTTTCTATGATGCGATCAAGCTGGCGAAAGGATAGACCCGCCATTTCCATCGCGCCGATTTCCATCGCTTGCCCAAACACTGAATCGCGCTTATACACCTGGCTAGCAATCAGCTGCGCCTTCACACGCTTGAGCTCAGACGCCGACACTCCCTCGGTCGCAATACGTGCAATCTCCTTACGCAATGCTTGCTCTAGCTGTTCCACACTGACACCCTGTGCCGGCACACCGGATAAGGTAAACATCACTGGGCCACGTGCGACAGGCTCAAAACCAGCATCCACTGAGTTGGCGACACGTTCGGTTCTAACCAAACGCGCTGGGAGACGCGCATTGTCATAGCCATCGAGTACCGCGGCCATGACAT
>CAINAY010000514.1 GCA_903846425.1 uncultured Noviherbaspirillum sp. | reverse complement strand
GAATAACAGGAGCGATGATGTGAGACGGTGGTTCGTTATCGTTAATCTGCAGGATGTATTCACCCAAATCCGTCTCAACTGGCGTTATACCCGCCTCTTCCAGAGCGCGATTCAGTTGCATCTCTTCTGAAACCATCGATTTCGACTTGGTGACTTTTTTCACGCCATGCTTTTTAGCGATTTCAACTACCAGCTTGGATGCTTGTTCGGCAGTCTCGGCATAAAGTACTGTCGCACCCCGTCGTGTCGCTTCTTTTTCAAACGTGGCTAACCAGACATCGAGATTATCGATAGCGCGCATACGCCTTTCAACGGCTGCATCACGTGTCGCTTCGAAATCATCTAACTCAGTGATTGCTTGCGCACGCGCACCGACAAATCGACCCGCGAATTTTTTTAGTGTTTGTTGGAGTCGCTGATCCGCCAGTTTTTCTCCGGCGCGTGACTTGAAATGCATCGTTTGAACTTGCATCACACATCTCCTGAAAGAACTTGAGCGACATGCAGTACGCGAGTTTTAGTATCACCCGTACGGCGCAGTCGACCTTCAATATTTAGCATGCAGCCCAGATCTCCGAGAACCACGGCATCAGCACCACTCGCATGAATATTGGCGCATTTATCATCAACAATCGCTGTTGAAATATCACCGTATTTAACAGCAAAGGTACCGCCAAAACCACAACATACCCGCGCTTCATCCATCTCTTTTAATTCAACGCCGGCGCGCTTAGCTAGTAATTCTCGCGGCTGATTTTGTACACCCAGCTCGCGTAAGCCTGAGCATGAATCATGATATGTAATCGTTCCTTTAAAACTACCCGCGGTAGGTGGTGGTAGCGTCTGCAAATTAACTACGGTGGCAAGAAAATCAGTCAGCTCGTATACACGCGACTTTATCTTTGCCAAGCGTTCCAGCAATGCAGGATGACCCGCGAATAAATCGTCGTAATGTGTTTTGATGGTTCCACCGCACGAACCGGATGGAATAACGATGTAGTCGAAGCTTTCAAACTCATTGAGAAATTTCTCAGCTAATTCACGGGCGGCCGCTTTGTTACCGCCGCTGTATGCCGGTTGTCCGCAGCAGGTCTGACTGGCCGGAACAACCACCTCGCAACCAGCAGACTCCAACAGTTTGATCGCAGAGAAGCCTATCTCTGGACGCATTACATCGATCAAACAAGTTACGAATAATCCAACGCGCATTCTCTGTCTCCATGAATTCAGGGTATTCACCCAATAAGGTCTAAGCTAGCGGGACAATGTCGGCCAGTCAGTTACAGGCTTTGATGGGCATTTTTTACAGTGCGGTGATTATCAATGGATAAACCCTGCTTGTGGCATCACATCCCCATGAAATAAATTTGCTCAGGCCGGCGAAATCTTTATTGCCCGGCCTTGTAATGACATTTCACATTATGGTATAAACTATTTATTGCATCGCATCAAATGAACCATGAAACACGACTCTCCTGCCAACAGCGACAAGACTTCTATCCAGGTGATCGAACGGATGATGGCCCTGCTGGATGCACTAGCCAGCTACCCGGACCCCGTCAGCCTAAAAGAATTAGCGACAGCCACTGGGCTACATCCATCGACTGCTCACCGCATTCTGAACGATATGGTGGCCAAACGTTTCGTTGATCGATCAGAGCCGGGCACCTATCGTTTGGGAATGCGTCTTTTAGAACTCGGTAATATCGTTAAAAGTCGCCTCAATGTACGCGAAGCAGCGCTGCCGTACATGCAAGCCTTGCATCGCAAGACCCAACAAACCGTGAATCTCTCGGTTCGTCAGGGAGATGAGATTGTCTATATCGACAGGGCTTTTTCGGAGCGCTCTGGTATGCAAGTCGTGCGTGCCATTGGCGGCCGCGCCCCACTACACCTGACGTCCATCGGTAAACTTTTTCTATCCGTTGATGATGCCAAATTGGTTCGCGCCTACGCAACTCGCACAGGCCTTGCAGGAAATAATAAGAATTCGATCACTGATCTGGCCAAACTCGAACGAGAACTATCGTTAGTCCGTGCGCGCGGCTATGCTCGCGATAACGAAGAATTAGAGTTGGGTGTGCGTTGCATGGCCGCTGGTGTACGCGATGATGCAGGCCGGCTGATTGCGGGACTCTCTATTTCCGCACCAGCCGATCGACTTAGCGACGATTGGCTGGATGATTTGATCACAACCACAACCGATATCTCATCCGTATTGGGATTTCGCACCACCTAATTTCAGCAATCTCAATAGTCACTAGTAACTGGGTAACGTGTGCCTGAACATAAAAAAAGCGAACTATCAGTCCGCTTTTTTTAACTAACTTTCAGATCACTTAGCTACGATTCGCAGCACGCAGTGACATCGCTGATGCGCCGCGATTCTCCAGCCATTTACGTATACGACCCGCATCAGCCAGACGCGACTGCTTGCTCTTCGAGTCAAGGAAAATCATCACAACGGGACGACCTGATACGTGGACTTGCATCACCAAACAACGTCCGGCCTCAGAAATGTAACCGGTCTTTTGCAAGCCAATTTCCCAATCCGGGTTTTCAATCAAACCATTCGAATTGCGGTACTGAAGCATACGGCCACCGGGATCAACCACGTAGCGACTGTCCGTTGAATATTGACGAATCAAAGGATGCTGATATGCCGCCATAACGAGCTTTGCCAGATCGCGCGCACTCGATACGTTAGAACTTGATAGACCAGTGGAATCAGAAAAACGTGAACCCACCATGTCCAATGCCATCGCCTTGGCATTCATCGCCGCCACAAAGGCGCTAATGCCACCGGGGTAATGACGACCCAACGCTGCGGCAGCACGATTTTCAGAGCTCATCAAAGCAATGTGCAACATGTTCGAGCGCGAAAGCTGTGAACCTACGCGCAGACGAGAATGACTAAATTTTTCACGATCAACATCATCTTCGGTGACAGTGAGAATTTCATCTAGATCTTGATTCGCCTCAACCACTACCAAACTCGTCATGAGCTTAGTAATCGAAGCTATCGGCAATGAAATCTCAGCATTTTTCTCGAACAGAACCTCGTTGGTTGTGTGATCGAGCACCAATGCCGCATTTGAATTTAGATCGAGGGGATCACGGGTCAGGCTGAGACCAGCCAAATCACCCGCCGTAACCATAGGAGGAACACCCGACAGGGCAGCAGCAAATGCAACGCGATGAAAGCCGCCTTTGCGCTTACCCGGCACCGACAAGCTGGCATTAATAACCTTCGCGCGACGACTAGACTGAGCCGATTTCGCTGAAGATGATGATTTTTTACTAACCGTCTTTTCTGCTTTGTGATTATTAGCACCCTCAACCAACGGGGTGAATAAGACAGCTGCAAGCGCTAAAGCGCCCGCTTTTCTGGCAATGCTGCGCATCCCGACTCCATACTTTGATGCAAAAATTTGGTTGCAGTTTAGCAAAATTTCAAAAAACCGCAAGTGAATTAAAGGCTTAGGTGAAGTAATTAAACAAACTTATTACCGCACATTATCTTTTAATAACATTTTGCATTAAACAACATTGAGCCGATCAGCGCAAGCATCCTTAAGCAAACCTCAATTAAATAGCTTCCGCGATCGCCTTCCCAAGATCAGCTGTCTTGGCCTTACCACCCATATCGGGAGTAAAGGGCGCATCTTTAGGACCTGCTTCAAGCACGGATTCAATCGCGCGAACAACCGCGGCGCCCGCTTCGGTATAACCAAAATGGTCGAGCATCATTGCGCCACACCAGATCTGCCCGATAGGGTTAGCCAAGCCTTTACCCGCAATGTCCGGGGCCGAACCATGAACTGGTTCAAACAGCGAGGGATACAAACCTTCCGGATTGATATTCGCAGAGGGAGCAATCGCAATCGTGCCGGTACATGCAGGGCCAAGGTCCGACAAAATATCGCCGAACAAATTAGAGGCGACCACCACATCAAACCAATCCGGATTTTTAACGAAGTGAGCGCACAAAATATCGATGTGAAATTTATCGACTTTTATGCTCGGGTAAGACTTGCTCATCTCAGCCACTCGCTCATCCCAATAAGGCATGGTGATCGAAATACCGTTTGATTTCGTGGCTGACGTTACATGTTTTTTAGGACGCTTTTGCGCCAGTTCAAACGCATACTTCAAGATACGATCAACACCGGTTCGCGAAAACACACTCTCCTGAAATACTACTTCGCGCGAGGTACCCTCATACATGCGCCCACCAACGGAAGAATACTCACCCTCGGTGTTTTCACGCACCACATAAAAATCAATGTCACCCGCCTTACGGTTGGCTAAAGGCGATGGAATGCCCGGCATCAAACGGCAGGGCCGCAGATTGACGTACTGATCAAATTCACGACGAAATTTTAGTAATGATCCCCACAACGATATATGGTCGGGAACGATATCTGGCCAACCGACCGCACCAAAATAAATAGCATCATGATGCCCGATCTGATCCTTCCAATTATCCGGCATCATCTGACCATGCTTTGCAAAGTAGTCGCAGCTGGCAAAATCAAAATGATCAAAGCCCAGTTGGATACCAAATTTGCGTGTCACCGCATCCAACACACGCAAACCTTCAGGAATCACTTCACGACCGATACCATCGCCTGCAATCACGGCTATTTTTTTCATTGTTATTACTCCATGAATTTTGCGAATCCCGAAAGGGGTTCGCGTTCTGTTATTAGGGTATTTTCTATTTTTTCTTGATCCGCATAACCTAACGCCATACCACATACCACTTGCTCACTCTCAGGCAACTCCAGTACCTGAGCTATGACTCTATGAAACTGTGTAAATGCCGCTTGAGGGCACGTATCCAAACCTCGCGCACGAGCCGCAATCATCACACTCTGTAAAAACATGCCGTAATCAAGCCATGAACCTTGTTCCATAACCCGATCAATCGTGAAAATCAAACCTACTGGCGCATCAAAAAATTGATAGTTGCGTCCATGCTGAGTCTGCATACCTGATTTATTCTCGCGGGTTAGTCCGAGTAAGGCATATAAATCCCAGCCAACTTTACGTCGGCGATCAACATACGGCGCCACCCACTTTAACGGGTAGTAGTTATATTCTTCTTTATGCTCACTCACCTTCGCCGGATCAAGATACGTCGCCATGATTTCATCGGACAAGCGTTGACGTGTTGCTCCAGTCAATACATACACTTTCCACGGCTGCGTATTCGAGCCAGAGGGCGCACGCGCCGCTACTGACAATAGCTCTTGAATATCTTCATGAGCTACGGGCTTGGGTAGAAAAGCGCGAATTGAACGTCGTGAGGTAATCGCTTCATCGACGATTTTTTGTTCGGGTGTTCTGATCATGTTGAGTCTCTTTACGGAGTAAGGACTTGCAGCGATTCCAGCAAGGCCCGTGCCTTAAGCGGGATAGGCGTTGGCTTACGCGAGACGCGATCGACATATACATGCACGAAGTGTCCTTGGGCAGATGCGATGTGATCTTCACCTCGGAAAATACCGACTTCATAGCGCACGCTAGATTTTCCTAGTTGAGTCACACACAGACCAGCCGTTACTTGATCAGGGAACGAGACGGAAGAAAAATAATTGCAGTGCGTCTCGACCACTAAACCAATCGCTTCACCATGTTGAATATCCAATGTTTCATTCACAATCAGATACTCGTTAACTATCGTATCGAACCACTGATAGTAGACGACGTTGTTTACATGACCGTACACATCATTGTCAGACCAACGCGTAGTAATGGGAAGAAAATGGCGGAAGTGATCGCGTGTTTTTGCTGTGTCTCTCATTATTATTTTTTAACTACAAAAGCCACGCCTAAGGCTGCTACTACCATTCCCAGCGCACCCACAAGCGTGAGGGTTTCATCGAACAATAACCACGCCATTAGGGAGGTAACAGCCGGCGTTAAATACATCACACTGGAAACATGGGTGGCAGCATTTTTCCTTATCAATACATAAAGCAAAAACATCGCTCCAATCGACAAAGCAAGCACAGCCCAAGCCAGTGCGCCTATGAATTGCGGCGTCCATTGTACTGCGTGTAAACCGAATGTTAGATTTTCGAAATAGTAGGCAAATGGCAAGGTAACTAAAGCGGCGGCGGCAAACTGAATCGCCGCGCCAAACCGTAAATCAAAACGCGGACAAAACCGCTTCTGATATATCGTACCCGCCGTAATACTTAATAAGGCCATGACACACAGCAGCACACCGATAACCGAGACACCTGCAGCACTTAACTTGTGACTGACCACCAGTGACACACCCAACAAACCCGCCAGCAAACCTAGCCATTGAGTCAATCCCACCTTTTCTCCGATTCGACTCGCAGCAAAGGCCGTCAACAATGGTTGAATACTAATAATCAACGCCGCCAGACCCGCCGGCATACCCAAAGAAATCGCGATCCATACACCGGATAAATATCCCGCTTGAACTAAAACGCCCGACACCGCGATATGACGAACGATGCCGTGAGGCCATGGTGCGCGCACAAGAAATAACGTAGGCAACAAAACCAAAACAACACCGGTATAGCGAAGAAATAAAAACGTCAACGGCGGCGCGTAAGGCAAACCAAATTTTGCGACAATAAATCCCGTACTCCAAATCAATACAAACACTACTGGAGTAAGCATATTGATCAGTGGATGACTAGGTGACTCGTGTAGTTCACTCACACCGATTTCCTTGACCGAAAATGATCAAAGGCGATACTGATGGTTTGCGTATGAACTGCCACCGTATCTTCAATCGTGCGTCCATATCCACCGGCCATCGCAATCGCAACGGGCAAGTCATGCTCTCTTGCCGCCTGCATGACAGCTGCGTCACGCGCCGCCATACCCTCCATCGACAAACTAAGACGTCCCAATCTATCTCCTTCATAGGGATCAGCGCCCGCCAGAAAAATAAGTAATTGCGGGCTGAAACGCTCAAACATGGTGTTTAAAGCTTCATCTAGCTTATCCAAATAGTCTTGATCACCCGTTTCATCGGGTAAGGCAATATCTAAATCACTAATCGCCTTTGTAAATGGATAGTTACGCTCTCCATGCATCGACAAGGTAAATACTGAGTCATCGCGTGCGAGTATCGCTGCAGTGCCATCACCTTGATGCACATCTAAATCAATAATCGCCACGCGCGAAACGTGGCGTTCAGCTTGCATCAAACGCGCAGCAACAGCTGAGTCATTAAAAACACAAAACCCCTGACCATAATCTGAATGCGCGTGGTGCGTTCCTCCTGCAAGATTCACAGCAACGCCGTCTTCTATCGCTGCTCTACATGCAGCAATCGTCGCTCCAGTTGCACGACGAGAACGCTCAACCATTTCAGGTGACCATGGAAAACCAATCTGTTTTTGCTCTGATTCGGTGAGCGCTCCGCTGGTTACCCGATGAATGTAATGCGGATGATGAGCCAACGCCAATACACCATCGGTCGTGTGCGGTGCCTCTTCAAAACTTACGTGTGGAAGCTTGGCTGCTACTGATTCCCGTAACAGGCTGTATTTCCGCATAGGGAATCGATGCCCCGGCGGAAGCGGCAACACGAAGCGATCACTGTAAAAAGCTTTCAAAGTTTTAGCGTCAACAAAAATATCTTGCCAATAAGGGCAAAAATTTATCTAAATAGCATCAGAAATTAAAACCCTGAAAAATCATTGAAATCATGAATGATAATAATTAATCAAATGAGTCAATTTTTTTGATTATGGGTCTGCAATGATTTGATTACTATGTCACTGTATTTTTATGATTTTATTATTTGTAATAGTTATTTTATTAAAGAGTTGTTGCCCGTTTGTATTAGCCTGCACTCAGTCACCCGGCCCTAGCATCTTCTACAACAACTCAAAAGAAAAATTGCTCAATGACTTCGATCCTTGTTACTGCAGTGACGTATTTTGTCTTTTTCCAATTTAATGATTGGTTGTTTTCTTCCTTTGAGCTTCATTCGGGCGCGAACTGGATCTACCTACCTGCGGGATTACGTCTGCTCTGCACCTTGTTACTTGGCATCGAGGGAGCCATAGGGATTTTTATCGCAGCGCTGGCTATCTCTCTCTCCAACTTGGCGCACATCGATTTCACGACCATGCTTGTGTCATCCGTTATTTCTGCG
>CAINAY010000513.1 GCA_903846425.1 uncultured Noviherbaspirillum sp. | reverse complement strand
GCCTGGTTGATGCGTGAAAATTTAGCGCAAGCACGTGACAAAGTCAGTGTGACAGTAGTACGTGCTCGCGAACATTTGACAGGCTTTGGTGCACTGATCGATAAGAATTTTGCTACGCATACGACGCTGGATCATTACGCGGTACAGCTCGGTATTAGTGTGGCTCATCTGAATGCCATTTGTCGTGAGCTGAGTGGCCGATCGGCCTTGCAACTGATACACGAGCGATTAATGCTAGAGGCCAGACGCGAATTGATTTATACGTCGATGACGATTAAAGAAGTATCTGAGCTATTAGGGTTTACCGACCCTGCTTATTTCACTCGTTTTTTCAAACGGCAGATGGGAATGTCACCCAAAGATTTTCGATTGCAGTCTTCGCAGCTGGCGAATGTGACATAAATTTTTAATCGACTTGTTTTGATTTATTAGTGCCTCGCTGCCCTAAAGCAGGCGAGGCATTGTGTTAGTTGGATAGAGAATTTTCAAGGCAAAAGTATCGATAATTCTGAGGCTCCATTTAGCAACGCGGGTAAGAATTCGTTTTCCATTTGTTCGCGTGAAACGCGTCCCGACTGCGCACCAATATTCAGTGCAGCAGCAACCGCGCCGGATGCACCTCGTACTGGCACAGCAATAGATCGCAAACCAATTTCCAATTCTTCTTCTACGATGGCATAACCTTGCGCTGCCGTTTCAGCCAAAATTTCACGTAGCCTTTCTACCGACACCACAGTGCGATCGGTGAGTGGAAGTAGTTGAACTCGCGCAAAATAATTATCTAATTCAGCTTTGGGCAGTGCGGCCAGCATGACGCGACCAAGTGAAGTGCAGTAGGCGGGTAGGCGACTGCCTGCATTCAATGCAATCGACATAATGCGTGTCGTTTGTGAGCGTGAAATATACAGAATCTCACCTTGTTCTAGCACTGCCAGTGAACAGGATTCGCCCGCGGTAGCACTTATTTGGTTTAAACACGGTTGAGCAGAAACCGTGAGCGGAGTTGATGAAAGATAGGAATAACCCAGCGCCAGTATTTTTGGTTTGAGAAAAAAATTATTTGCATCGGAACCTGCGTACCCAAGTTTTTTGAGTGTGTACAGGCAGCGTCTGACGGCGGCGCGGGGTATGCCGGTTTTATTACTGAGTTGCGCAATAGTCATCGCTCGACGTTGATCGGAAAAGGCTTTGACTACGGCTAGGCCGCGCGCCATCGAGGTCATAAAACTAGGGTCAGTCAGTGCATCGATTTCTTGCGCGATGGTGAGGGCTGGTGCGGGTGGTGCTATGGGCGTCGTTGTGAGCTGTGAGTGCTCTGTTATGGTTGGTGGAACCGTGAGTGTCTGAGTAGGCTCGGTTGTAGTTGGTGGGGCGTCTGGCTGCTCAGTCAGTGCCTGTTCGGGAGGAAAGGGCTCTGTGTGATTTTCCGTATCGATGGGAGAAATGTTCTGCATAGTGATGTCGCTATGAAAATGGACGATGGGGCGAGTGACCTTGGTGGCTTATTACGCTCGCTATGGCGTGAAGCTCAATTACCGTAGCGGAACTCAATGCTTAATTGATAATCGTTGTTATGAGCATTGCAAACTCGTTTCGGTCCCTAGTTAAAATCCAATTTTTCGTTGCGTAAGCCTGACACTGACAGCAGGCTGTCATCTCGGGGTTCGACCACCGAACACTAAATAAACAGGCAGCCTTGCGGTCGATTTATGCCCCCTATACACTGACGAGTTGTTCTGTAATAGAAACATTAGTTCGATAATCGGATTAATGCTTCAATGGATTTTGTAAACACATGTGCTGAGAATAGCTAGAAAAATTCTGCTTTTATCCTCTCATCTGTAAAGGATTTTTTCGTGGTGAATAAAATTGTTCTCGGCTTGCGGGAAGCGTTGGCGGGCATTCATGATGGTGCGACCATCATGATCGGTGGCTTTGGTAATGCGGGTATGCCGCGCGAATTAATCGATGGGTTGATTGATCAAGGTGCGACCGATCTAACGATAGTGAATAACAATGCCGGTAATGGCGATACCGGCTTGGCCGCGCTGTTGGCTGCACGTCGTGTGAAAAAAATCATTTGCTCTTTTCCGCGTCAAACTGATTCCTACGTGTTTGATGGACTCTACCGTAGTGGTGAATTGGAGCTGGAATTAACGCCGCAAGGAAATCTGGCTGAGCGCATACGCGCCGCAGGCGCAGGTGTTGGTGCATTTTTTTCTCCGACGGGCTATGGAACCTTGCTAGCAGAAGGTAAAGAGACGCGGCTAATCAATGGGAAAAATTACGTGTTGGAGTATCCGATTCACGCCGACTTCGCACTCATAAAAGCCTTAAAAGCAGATCGTTGGGGCAATCTGGTTTATCGTAAAGCAGCGCGTAACTTCGGACCTATCATGGCGATGGCGGCCTCTTGCACGATAGTGCAAGTTGATCAGGTGGTCGAGCTGGGTGAATTAGATCCGGAAGTGATTGTTACCCCAGGTATTTTTGTTCAACGCATTGTTCAGGTCAATGGAGTGCACGCATGAAGCGATTTACAAGAGATGAAATCGCCAGCCGTGTAGCGCGCGATATTCCAGAAGGATCCTATGTCAATCTCGGCATTGGTTTACCAACCCTAGTAGCTAATCACCTCAATCCCTCGCGCGAAGTTTTTCTGCATAGCGAAAATGGTATTTTAGGTATGGGGCCGGCACCTGCTAAAGGTGAAGAAGATGAAGATTTAATTAATGCGGGTAAGCAGCCAGTCACCTTACTCACTGGCGGTGCGTATTTTCATCATGCCGATTCATTTTCCATGATGCGTGGTGGTCATCTCGATATCTGTGTGCTGGGTGCATTTCAAGTTTCACGTCAAGGCGATCTCGCGAATTGGCACACGGGCGCGCCGGACGCTATTCCTGCTGTTGGTGGCGCGATGGATCTGGCGATAGGAGCCAAGCGCGTATTCGTCATGATGGAACATCAAACCAAAAGCGGCGAGAGCAAAATCGTAGAACACTGTACCTACCCATTAACAGGTATGGCATGCGTGAGTCGTATCTATACGGATCTGGCTGTGATTGATATCACTGCAAACGGCCTAGTTGTTCTAGAGATGGCCGAGGGACTCACCTTACCCGAGCTTGAAAAATTGTCGGGCGTGCCGCTCGCTGCCGCGTAAACAGCTTTAATTATTTGACCACTTACCACTAGAAGAGAATGATGAAACAAGCCTTTATCTGTGATGCTATCCGT
>CAINAY010000512.1 GCA_903846425.1 uncultured Noviherbaspirillum sp. | reverse complement strand
GCGGGTTTCATTTGGTTGATGGATGATCTACGCATTGCTGGCACTGATTTTCGTTGGCTTTCATGGATTATTACTGTCTACTCAGGCCTGACCATGGTTACGAATGTGCCGTTCTATAGTTTCAAAGACGTTAACTTTAAAAAATCAGTCCCCTTCATAGCGATCTTTTTGATCGTGCTGATTTTTGTGGCGGTATCCAGCGATCCACCCAAAGTATTGTTTGGCTTGTTCGTGATTTATGGCTTATCGGGCTATGGCGTCTTCTTCTGGCACTGGTTCAATGGCAAACCGGTTAGCATCGTTGAGACCAGTGATGAGCCCGGCACAGATAAATAACCAAAGACCTAGTCTATTAACCCGATAGAAACTGCTTGGTTGCGCTTTTAGGTAATTCCCCTTATTCTCTGAGGCATGATGAGTTCATTCTTCAACTGCTCACGATTTTCTTCAGCCAGCCCATCCGGGCTGCTACTGCTGTACCTACTGCGCTAACGCGCAGACCTCCCATTCCCCACAATTTGTGTTTTCCTTCGCTCAGACAAAAAGGTCAGGGCAGGTGAAAATATAGGCATAACACGCGTTTACTCTAGGAGCCCGAGATGGCCGATTCAAACAAACTGATTATTTTTGACACCACATTGCGCGATGGCGAGCAGTCACCTGGCGCGTCGATGACCAAGGATGAAAAGATACGGATTGCGCGCCAGCTAGAGCGACTGAAAGTTGATGTCATTGAAGCCGGATTTGCAGCCTCATCACCCGGTGATTTCGAATCGATCAAAGCGATTTCCGGCATCATCAAAGATTCCATCGTGTGTTCTTTATCGCGAGCAAACGATAAGGACATCTCTCGTGCTGCCGAAGCTCTGGCACCAGCCCAGCGCAAACGTATTCATACATTTATTGCCACCTCTCCGCTGCATATGGAGAAAAAACTCCGTATGTCGCCTGATCAGGTGTACGAGCAAGCACGGCAGGCCGTTCGCTTTGCGCGCCAATTTACAGATGATGTTGAGTTCAGTCCTGAAGATGGCAGTCGTTCAGATATCGATTTCCTTTGTCGCGTGCTCGAAGGTGTTATTGCTGAAGGTGCCACCACGATTAATTTTGCCGATACCGTAGGATATGGTGTGCCCGAGTTATACGGCACCATGCTCAGAACCCTGCGTGAACGTATTCCTAATTCAGACAAAGCCGTATGGTCAGTTCACTGCCACAATGATTTAGGTATGGCCGTCGCCAATTCACTAGCCGGTGTGATGATAGGTGGCGCTCGCCAGATCGAATGTACGATCAACGGCTTAGGCGAGCGAGCGGGTAATACAGCGCTGGAAGAAATCGTTATGGCAGTGCGTACCCGTAAAGATCATTTCAAACTTGAGTTAGGTATTGATGCGACTCAGATTGTGCCGACATCCAAGCTTGTTTCACAAATTACCGGTTTTGCCGTTCAACCCAACAAGGCTGTCGTAGGTGCAAACGCTTTTGCGCATGCATCAGGCATTCATCAAGACGGCATACTCAAGGCGCGTGATACCTATGAAATTATGCGTGCCGAAGACGTGGGCTGGAGCGCCAATAAAATTGTTTTAGGTAAGCTCTCTGGTCGCAATGCATTTAAGCAGCGCCTAGAAGAATTAGGTATCAAACTAGAATCCGAATCTGAAGTGAATGCCGCCTTCGCACGATTCAAAGAATTAGCTGATCGTAAATCAGAAATTTTTGATGAAGACATCATGGCGCTCGTATCAGATGAGCAGCAATCACATGATCGCGAACACTACAATTTTGTATCGCTCTCTCAGCAATCCGAGACCGGTGAAAAGCCAACTGCCAGAGTAACTTTTTCAATTGAAGGCAAAGAAGTTACCTGCGAAGGCAATGGTAATGGCCCAGTCGATGCGATTGTGAATGCCATTGAAACTCAAACCAAGAGCGGCGCTGAACTTTTGTTATTTTCGGTGAATGCCATTACTACGGGTACGCAATCACAAGGTGAAGTTACCATGCGCCTATCCAAAAGTGGTCGCATTGTGAATGGAGTCGGGGCTGATTTGGATATTGTGGTGGCATCAGCTAAGGCTTATCTAGCTGCGTTG
>CAINAY010000511.1 GCA_903846425.1 uncultured Noviherbaspirillum sp. | reverse complement strand
CTATGTGAAACCATTGTCTCTATCGGTCGCAGTTTAGATATTGCGATTGTTGCTGAAGGTGTTGAAACCACTGAACAGCTAGAGATACTGCAAGCCATGAATTGTGATGAAGTGCAGGGGTACTTGATCTCGCGACCCGTTCCCCCTGAAGATATCCCTGCATTACTGACTAAAAAATTCTTTTGAAGTAGTTTAAAAATACAGCGCAAATTCAGTAGAAATTTAGTCAGCGAATAATTCTTTAATGTTTTTTTCATTCGGGGCATGAACGACTTTTATCTCAGTGATTAAAGCCGTGACTAGTTCAGCTGGTGTTACATCAAACGAAGGATTACGCACCTTCACTCCTTCCGCAGCCCATTGGTAGTCGCGATAGCCTGTTACTTCTTGTGCGGGGCGTTCTTCAATTGGGATGTGTTCGCCGCTCATGACTGAAATATCAATAGTGGATAGCGGACAGGCAACGTAAAACGGAATGCGATGGCGGTGCGCTAGCACTGCCACCATGTAGGTTCCGATTTTATTGGCTACATCACCGTTAGCGGCGACTCGATCGGTGCCAACAACGACAGCGTCAATTTCTCCGCTTGCCATTAAGTGGCCGGCCATATTGTCTGTGATGAGTGTTACAGGGATTTTTTCCTGCACCATTTCCCAAGCGGTTAAACGTGCGCCTTGCAGAAATGGGCGGGTTTCATCAGCGATCACGCTAATTTTTTTACCCGCGGCGACTGCAGAACGGATAACACCCAACGCCGTACCGTGCCCAGCGGTAGCTAACGCACCTGCATTGCAGTGAGTTAGTACGCGAGCGCCATCGGGTAGCAGGCTTGCACCGTTAGTTCCTATAGCGTGGTTAATACGAATATCTTCTTCATGAATGAATTTTGCTTCATTCAATAAACTGGTCGCTAACTGAGCTTTAGCTTGAGTAGCATGTTGTTGCCAACATCTGCGCATGCGGTTGAGGGCCCAAAAAAGATTAACAGCGGTGGGACGACTTTCTGCAAGCTTTGTAAATCCCACATCAAGTTGCTGATCAAAGTCATCACTAGCATTTTTGCAAAGGCGTAGTGCTTCGAGCGCAACACCATAGGCAGCGGCAACACCAATAGCCGGCGCACCACGGACCACCATAGTGCGAATGCCGTGTGCGACACCTTCTGCTGAGTCGTAGCTGAGATACTCAAACGTCGCTGGCAAGCGTGTTTGATCAATCATTTCTAACTGACCACCGTGGGCATTCTCGCGCCACCGTAGCGTCTGTATGGCTTCACTCATATTAATCGCCTTCAAATTCGCATAAAGCGAAAACGGGAATGCCAGCTTTTTCCAAGCGTTTTTTACCACCCACGTCGGGCAGATCAATTAGAAATGCGCACTCGACCACTTCGCCCCCCATTTTTTGAACCAAAGTGACTGCGGCGTGTGCGGTACCACCCGTGGCTAACAAATCGTCGACGATCAGAATTTTTTCACCTTTGCTAATCGCATCATGATGAATTTCTATACGGTCGCTACCATATTCCAAATCGTAATCATGACCCATGGCGGCACCTGGCAGTTTGCCTTGCTTGCGAATAGGTACAAATCCTAGTTGCAGTGCATAAGCGAGGGGTGCGCCAAAGATAAATCCGCGTGCTTCAATACCGACGATTTTTGAAATGCCTTTTCCACGATAGCGCTCAGCCAAGGCATTGATCGCTGCATGAAAACCATTCGCGTCTTTTAATAGGGTAGTGATATCGCGAAACTGTATGCCAGCTTTTGGATAATCAGGAATAGTGCGAATTAACGAAGTAAAATCCATGGTCTCTCGCTTAGTTTTTTTCGGGTGAATGAACATTGCGGCCGTAATTTCTAAAACGTTCAATTACAGCCTGCATTTCTTCAGTAGATAGCAATACAGGCTGGCCATGTTGGCGAGCTAATAAATATTGCTGACATAAAGATTCAATTTCTATCGCCACAGCCATGGCCTCATCGAGGTCACGACCTGCGGCAATTAATCCGTGATTAGCAAGCAAACAGGCCTTGCGGTCTTGCATCGCCGCCACTGCATAGTCAGATAAAGTTTGTGTGCCAAATAAGGCATAGGGTGAGCAGCGTATCGAATCGCCACCAGCAATCGCAATCATGTAATGGAATGCCGGTAAATCTTCGCGCAGACACGCGAGTGCTGTTGCATTCGGAGAGTGTGTGTGAACGATGGCATTCAGCTCAGGACGATGACGTAGTAAGTCGCTATGAAAATGCCATTCGCTGGAAGGCTTGCCACTACCGATCACCTGACCCTCAAAATTCATGGTGACTATGCTTGCGGGTTGCATCTGCGCTGTTGGCACACCAGAGGGAGTAATTAAGAATTGATCGCCCTCACGGCAGCTGACATTGCCTGAGGTACCACGATTGAGCCCAGACACTTCAAGCTGTTGGCAGGCTTGAATAATTTGCGCGCGCAGAGTGGTTGATGTGATGCTCATCGTTTAAGTACTCGTCCGGCGACCACTGATAGTTTTTCCATCATGGCCGGATTACGTGCATGCGGCGCAGTAATGAGTGCATGCTCTAACGAGTGCTTGCAGCTACATGCGTGTGCGTTGGTATCCTTTGGCAGTTGATGAACTAATTGTTTAACCAGATCGCGACCTTTACCTGCATTCCCCAGTAATACTTTAATGACTTGATCGACGCTGACATGATCGTGATCGGGATGCCAGCAATCAAAATCAGTCACCATCGCAACGCTGGCGTAGCAAATTTCTGCTTCGCGGGCTAGTTTAGCTTCGGGCATGTTCGTCATGCCGATCACATCGCAATCCCATTGGCGATATAGTTTCGATTCGGCTTGACTAGAAAACTGCGGACCTTCCATTACCAAATACGTGCCGCCTCGCACAATGTTTAACGAGGTTGCATTCGCACTGGCTTGCAGATGATCACCAAGACGTGAGCACACAGGATGCGCCATCGATACGTGAGCGACTAATCCTTTACCAAAAAATGATTTTTCACGAGCGAAGGTACGATCAATAAATTGATCCACAATCACAAACGTGCCCGGCGCTAAATCTTCACGCAATGAACCAACGGCAGACAGTGAAATGATATCGGTGACGCCGATTCGTTTTAACGCATCGATATTGGCGCGATAATTTACCTCAGAGGGTGGAATCGTGTGACCTCGAGCATGGCGCGGCAAAAAAGCCATCGCTTGACCCGATAGAACGCCGGTGAGGATTTCATCAGAGGGCTCACCAAAGGGTGACTCAACCTTAATCCAGCTGGGGTTTTCCAGGCCATCGATGTCATAAATACCGCTGCCGCCGATAATGCCTAGGCGCTGGGGATGGTTGTGAGCTTGCATGAGCGCTATCCTTCAATTAGAAGCCAGAACTTTACCAAAGATCACTTGCCTGCGAGCCAACTAGCAGGCGGCTGGCCTAGAAACAAAAATGCCCGACCTTGGAAGATCGGGCATTGCTAAATAAATACTGTGGGGTGACCGATGGGGCTCGAACCCACGACAACAGGAATCACAATCCTGGACTCTACCAACTGAGCTACGGCCACCACTGATAAAACGATCTAACAGATTCAGACCGAATTAAGCTACTCATTATACAAAATTTCCGACCTGCTGGCGCTATTTCAAGCGGTATCACTTACTAAAGCCCGCGTTGTCCACGCTGGCTACGTTAACGGATAAGCCCAATAGCTGGCGAAACGCAGTTTCAAGCGCGGTTCGACTACCGCTAGTAAAAGCGAGTATTTCGGCGGGTGTTGCTGATGCTTCACGCAACAGCGAGTGTTGAACTAAAAGTCGTTGTAGCTGTTTTGCAACCGGCTCTCCGGTATCAACCTGAATCACACTATGCCCTGCAGACTTAGCTACTTGATCAATTAATCGTTGAACAAAAGGGTAGTGGGTGCAACCCAAGACCAAGGTATCGACATTTTGCTTTAACAAGGGAGCTACATAACGTTCAACCAATTCAGCCGTCTCGCGCGAGTTCAACTCACCTTTTTCAATTTGATCAACCAGACCATTACACGCCTGTGTAATGAAACACACGTCAACTGCGTCAGTGATTTGCTGCTGTAATTTCTGAAATTTTTCACTCGCTAAGGTGCTGGTAGTGGCTAACACTCCAACTACGCCGGATTTTGATATTGCAGCCGCTGGTTTCAGTCCGGGCTCTACACCTACGACTTGCATATGTGGGTAGTGTGAACGTAGTGCTGAAATTGCT
>CAINAY010000510.1 GCA_903846425.1 uncultured Noviherbaspirillum sp. | reverse complement strand
GGATTTTGACTTTTGAGCTGCGTGGTAAACAAAGTCAAAAATGCGGTCTGACCCATCGCTCCGCCATCACTCGTCAAGGCTTTTTGCTCAGCCTCAGTCTTTGCTTGAGCAGTGGTCTTGATATTCGACGGTAAGGTATAGGTCGAGGTGCTTTGCGCTGCGCCGGTTACGGTAGAGGCCATGTCAATCGTCCTTAGGCTTTAATAATTTCAAGCGAGCGCATCATCAGCTCGCGTGCAGTGTTTACAACTTCGACGTTGTTCTGATACGAACGCGAGGCCGCCATCATGTCGACCATTTCTGTAACTTCATTCACATTCGCCTGAAACACAAAACCATCGCCATCTGCCAATGGATTACCGGGGTCATAAACGCGCGGTACTGGCTTGGTGTCATCAACAATTTTGTCGACCTTCACGCCACCCACATACGGCGAGCCGGCATTCGTCATCTGATCGTCCATCAACGCTTTGAAGATGGTGCGCTTACCGCGATACGCTTCTTGTTCGGTGGCAGCTGTCGTGCCGGCGTTAGCCAGATTCGATGCTGTGGTATTCATACGGATCATCTGCGCATGTAGCGCGGTGCCGCCAATACCGAAAATGTTATCTATGGACATGGGCATGATTTATTAATCCCCTCTCAATGCTTTGCGAATACTGTTGACGCGATTTTCAAGAAAGGTCAGTGTCGCTTGATAATCAGCGGCTGCTTTACCGTACTTGGCCTGTTCCACGGTGATCTCTACGGTGTTGCCATCAGCGGATGCATTAAATGGAACGCGGTAACGCATGCCATCGTCATCTAACTTGTCATCGCCATAATCGAAATGCGTTTGGTTGGTCGCCGCCATGGGTTCTGCGGGTTCGAATTTCGCCATCACGGTTTTGAAATCGAGTTCACGCGCCTTGAAATGCGGCGTGTCTTCATTGGCGATATTTCGGGCGAGCAGTTCCATGCGCTGATTTCGCACGCGCAGCGCCTTGTCGTGTATGCCTAAAGCCGAATTGAGTAAATCCATTTTGTACTCCCTAGTGCTGCTGGATGTTCGTACGCCGGAATGCCGACAGAACGTTCAAGTTTCCAGCTGTCGATCCGACCATTGCAAGCGCCGTGCCAGTTCGATTTTTGGCGGAAATACGACCATTTCAGAGGGAAAAAGCGGCAAACATTTGCCGCCGGATGAAGTCACTACCCGACTTCATGGTGAAGGCGGCAAGAGCTTGCCGCCATGATTCAAACTTCATTACATCGAAGCGCTGATCCTTCTAAGTAAAAAACAAACGCAAAAAATTTATTTCGTTCACGCTTACATTTTTTCATCACATCATCTTGCGTTCTACTTTCGCGACCGAGAATTCACCCAGACGTTCACGCGCATTTTGCTTGAGACCAGCGATCAGCGAATTACGCGTAATAACACCCGACTGATCACGCCCCTCATATAAAGCGGCGGCCTGGCGACCTACAATATTTAATGCCACATTCGCTCGCGGTTCATGACGTGCGTTCGGTGTTAAAACCGTCAAATAGAGATTGTCCAAAGAAGCTGGACCAAAATCTTTGAGTTTGGTATCCGTAAAATATTTATCAACTAAATCTAGCTGATCCATCACAGATAATGAAAGTATCTCTTTGGGATTGTCGGCATAGCCGGCACTCGCGGCGCCCCGATTACCGCCTGAGCAAAATTGAATGATGCCGTGACAGCTACCATTCGATGCGCGTGGATTCATACCATCCGACTCCATCAAGGTGGTGCGCGCAAAATCATCGGGCGCAAAACCATGGGTAGTTGCAAGCTGCAAAATCTTATCGCGAACCGCGCGCTGATCTTCGGCCTGCATGTATCCTTTAGTTACCGCACGCGCCAAGGTTTTATCTAGCACCGGCGCACTCACCTGCGGCGATTCGGTGTCTAGCTGAACCCCCTCGACGGTTCCGTGCCTTAGCTTGAGTGCAGCCAAGGTAGACATGGGCGTCATACTGATCTGCTGACCCGGCATGATGCGATCAGGATTGGCAATGCCATTTTCTTTGGCGAGTGTTTTAGCTAGGTCGTAAATCTGCCCTTTATTTAATTGAGCCGCCGACTCACCTAAAAAATGACGTGTCAGACTAACCAAGGTATCGCCACGCTGAACCTTGACTGTCGCTGTCGCTTCACGGTTAGCCTCTTCCACCACCTGACGGAAAGACGTCGATGGCGCGGCCTCGCGGTGGCGCGTTCTCTCTTTGGCAATATCGCCTATTTGGTCATTAACTCTCGATCGTATTTCCATGATCTCTCATCTATTTGGGTCTGGAATCATTCTTGCTCTGTTTGTCGGGACTGTCGGAAGTTCAACAGGCAGACACTGTGTTGAAAAGGATTTAGCAAAGCCCGTACCATGAATAAATTGACAATCAAATCGTGATGACTATTCAGCGACTCCAGCCGCTCTTATATAGAGTCTTGTTGAGACTGCTGGCGGCCCTGCTGCTAGCAGGCTCGCAGGCGGCTTTGGCTGCGACTGCCCAAGAGGCATTGGAGGCTGCGCTCGTCAATTGGGTTGCGGGACAAGCAGGTGTGACGGCGGATCAAGTAAAAATGGTCCCACTCGACCCCCGCGTGCAGGTGCAACCCTGCGGAGGCAGTTTTAGTTTTGATTATCCCTTTGTTAATAAAGAGAGTGTTCGCGCGCGCTGCAGCAAACCGGCATGGCAAATCTTTGTGAAAGTTGGCCTGACTCAGCAGCAACAGCACGAGATGGTGGTAGCTAATCGAGATATCGCTCCCGGCCAGGCCATAAAAGATACGGATTTAGATGTCAAGACGGTGGCCGCACCCGCCGCAGGAAGTTTCAACGAAAAATCAGCGTTAGTCGGGCGCCAATTAAAACGGCCACTGGCCAAGGGCCAACCGGTGATGGCGCATGATCTTGAAAAAGGACAAAAAGCCGTTCGCGCAAAGTTTGCTTTAAAAGCTGGCGACTTGATGACGGAATCGGCGATCGAGCGGATTGACCTTGTATCCGGTGCTGGCGGTAATTCGCCGGTCTGGATACCCAATGAAATTACGCCAGGCACCCGCTTAGGTAAAAATGTAGCGGCTGGCCAGATTATCCAAACCACGGATCTCGCGGAAAACCGACAAGTAGTCGTCGCCGCTGGCAATCTGAACGTGGGTCAAGTGCTCAAACCGGAATTACTCAAGCTGGAACGATTAGATGCCGAAAAGATAAATCGCACCCACTTATTTGATCTATCTGGCTTGGAGGGATCGGAGCTGATACGCCCTATCCGCGCTGGCGAAGCCCTACGTACCAGCGATCTGCGTCCAGCGCTGATGGTAAAAAAAGGCGATTTGGTCACCTTCTTCATCGGCAGACCCAATGAATTTATGATCACCGTTAAAGTGGAGGCCCTGCAGGATGGGCGTCTAAATGAACAAATTAAGTTGCGCAATCCAGAATCTGGCCATACCTTCTCTGGTGTT
>CAINAY010000509.1 GCA_903846425.1 uncultured Noviherbaspirillum sp. | reverse complement strand
CTGTTAGTAATGCGCCAGTCACGATAATTGGTCGGTACATTCGGCGTGAAATGAATACCCAGCATTGCAGGTGGACCAGCAAACGCATACTCAATACCTGCCGCAGTAAATACCCGTCCTAATAAATCTTGAATTTGATTGCCGACCCGATTGACGGTGTCGAGCGCACCTGTGTCGGATAAAATTTTCAAAGTCGCGTGTGCCGCCGATAAGGCAACTAAGTTACCCGTGTAAGTTCCACCGTGTACTACACCACCGCGATTTGACCCGACTACATCCATCACTTCAGCACGACCACCAAACGCAGCAACAGGATAACCATTACCCATAGCCTTGGCATAACTGGTCAGATCGGCATAGATACCATACAGCTCTTGCGCTCCGCCCTTGGCGACGCGAAAACCAGTTTTTACTTCGTCAATAATCAGCATCGTGCCGTGCTCAGTACACAAATCGCGCAAGCGTTGTAACCACGCTTGCGTGGCTGAGATACTGCCGGCGTTACCGATAATGGGTTCTAACACGACACACGCAATTTCCTCACCGCGCTTAGTAAACAGTGCCTCAAGCATCTCAGTATCGTTGAGCACAATCAGATCGACTAAATTACGAGCAGTAGCAGGAATACCGCCACCAAAGGGAATCACCGAAGGCGGAATGCTGCCGTTAGGATCCCACTGTTCGATATCGGATTTCCACATCATCTCGTCATACAAGCCGTGAAAGCCACCTTCGACAATCACGACCCGATCGCGTTTGGTGTAACCACGCGCTGTGCGCACGGCCCCCATCACAGCCTCGGTACCCGAATTTGCGAATCGCATCTTCTCTACATTTGGGCACATGGCTTTGATTTGTTTAACGACTTCGGTATCCAACTCAGTCGCAAAACCCGACAAGGTACCGCGTTGTGTAATTTGATCAATCACCGCCCGATCAACACGCTCATCGCGATAACCCAAAATGATAGGACCGTAACCCAAACGAAAATCAACGTAACGCTTGCCATCACAATCCGTCAGCCAGCAGCCCTTAGATGACTCAACGAACACGGTACGATCATCGCCCCAATAGCGATAGTTTTCAGCCACGCCCTGAGGCATGTGCTGATGTGCTTCGGCCATCAGTTGTGATTGACGTGTCACTGGCTTGTGGGTTGAATCCATAGCGCTCATGTTTATTTCGTTGCAGTCGTCGGCTCGCCGTGAGGTGGGCGCAATAACATGCCCACTCTATCTTCCAATAATTTAACCACATGCAGCTCAGCGGCAGATTCACCGTAGGTTTGCGCTGCTTGCTGAAATAGCGATTCTACAAATTTTCCCATGGTGAGTTCGTAGCCCTGACTGCGCGCAATATCATTTATCAGACCCAGGTCTTTGCAGCACAAGGCTAACGAAAAACTCGGATCATAATTGCCTGCAAAAATCGAAGGCACATCATGTTCGGCTACCCAACTATTGCCTGCGCTCGATTTAATCGCTTCCCAAACTATCGGTAAAGGCACACCGGCTTTGGCGCCGAGCATCAACCCTTCACCGATGGCGGCGGCACTCACAAACCATAATAAATTGGTGAGTAATTTGATGGTGGCGCCATTACCCGGTGCGCCCACATGAAAAATTTTCGTAGCCAATACGTCGAATAGAGGACGGTGCTTTTCAAAAACTGCGACATCACCGCCGACAAAAATAGATAGCCGACCTTCTTCTGCTGCATCAATCGCATTCGTCACTGGCGCTTCAAGAAAAGCTATGCCACGCTGTTGGCAGGTATCAACCAACTCCTTCACCAAATCAACCGCACTGGTGGTGGTATCGATAATGGTGGTACCTGGGCGCAGCGCTGCAATCAAACCACCCTCACCCAGCATAACTTCCCTGACTTGCGGTGGGCCAGGCAAAGAGGTCATCACGACATCTGCCTGCGATGCACCCTCGGCCAAACTAGCGACGGACTTGGCCCCGAGCTTGATTAGATTCGCAGTTTTCTCGGCAGCTCGATCAAACACGGTCACGTGATAACCGGCCTT
>CAINAY010000508.1 GCA_903846425.1 uncultured Noviherbaspirillum sp. | reverse complement strand
TCCACTCATAGTTAGCTGTCGCTAGACACGTTCCGGGTTTTTCTAATTCGACTTCATCGCACTCTAATAATTGATATTCATTCGTATCAAGTGATTGATCTTCGCCCGTGCGGGGGTTATTAATATGGTCTTGCTGGTAGAAGTGAGCGAAAAGCCGAGTCTCACCAAGCGCTCGAGCTGGCTCAATGATATTTTTTTGAATGGAGGGTAGTGTCCACTTCAGCGAGCGTGTAATGCCGAAGAAACCAATCGCTATGCGAGGACGTAAGGCCTTGTTACTGTTTCCCGTCATTCGCCCTGCCGTAAATATCTTCTAGCCTGACGATATCATCTTCACCTAAATAGCTACCCGACTGTACCTCGATTAACTCTAGCCATTCCTTGCCAGGATTTTCTAGCATGTGTTTTTCGCCGAGTGGAATGTAGACCGACTGATTAGCGGTAACTAGCTGGCTTTTTTCTCCGATGAGTATTTTTGCAGTACCTGAAACGACCACCCAATGTTCTGCGCGATGATGATGATATTGTAATGAAAGCTTGCCACCGGGTTTGACACGTATACTTTTCACTTGATAGTTTTTTCCATTGCCTAGTAAATCAAATGATCCCCAGGGTCGGAAAACTTCGCGGTGTAAATCAGTTTCACTACGTTTTTTCGCTGACAATGTATTGACGATTTTCTTTACATCTTGTGCAGCATTTTTATCAGCGACTAAAATTGCATCAGACGTTTCAATGACGATTAAGTCTTTAACCCCTAATAAAGTCACTAAGCGATAATCTGCATGGACATAACAGTCACTGGCGTCTTGGGCAATTACATCACCGCGAAGAGCATTGCCGTCAGCATCTTTAGGTAGCACCTGCCAAACGGCTGACCAAGCACCGACATCATTCCAGCCAGCGTCCAATGTCACCATAGCGGCTTGATTGGTTTTTTCCATAACAGCGTAATCAACTGAATCCGATGGGCAGGCTGTCATTGCTTGTTCATCGAGTCGTATGAAATCAAGATCAACATGTGCTTTGTTATAGGCGAGTTCGCATTGTTTCAACATATCGGGTTGATATTTTGCCAAGGCGTCTAAATAAGCCGATGCTTTAAACATGAACATGCCGCTGTTCCAAAAATACTCGCCCGAGGCGACATATTTTTCGGCTGTTGCGCTATCGGGTTTTTCTACAAACTGAGCAACCTGATGGACTCCTTGAATATCAGTTGATTGTCCAACCTTCAAATAACCGTAGCCTGTTTCAGCTTGAGTGGGAAGAATGCCGAAGGTCACCAATTTGCCCTGAGCTGCCGCTTGCGCAGCTAGTACGGCGGTATCTTTGAAAGCTTCGGGGCGAGTAAAGATATGGTCAGAAGGTAGCACCAGTAATACGGGGTCGTCTCCCGCTTTGCGCGCATGAAAGGCAGCGACAGCGATCGCAGGTGCAGTGTTACGACCAAACGGTTCTAGCAAAATTGCATCAGGCGCTACGCCAGCCTCACGGCATTGTTCTGCCACTAAAAAACGATGTTCTTGATTAGAAACGATGACAGGCGCTTGAATACCCGGAATGTCATGTAATCGTTGTAGTGTTAGCTGAAACAGTGAAAGCTCTTCGGTCACGCCGAGAAATTGTTTTGGTCGTTTAGCACGTGATAAAGGCCACAAACGTGAGCCGCTGCCACCGGAAAGGATAACGGGAGTAATGGATAAGGTCATAATTTAATCGGCTTTAAGCACTGTGCGATACACATCCGCTATGCCTTGAGCTTCCTTTTCAATCGAAAATTCTGCGGTTACGCGGGCGCGACCAGCGCGACCCATGTGTTCAATGGTAAGTGTATCTGACATCAATTTTTTTACGGCCAATGCAAGAGCATCGACATCAGCCGTGGGTACTAGCTCACCGGTTTGCCCTGGCAGCACGATGTATTCAAACGCGCCGGTGCGGCTAGCTATAACTGCGCATCCGCTGGCCATCGCTTCCAAAGGGGTGATGCCGAAAGGTTCATAGCGCGGGCAGGCGACCATGATAGCAACGTTCTGATACCAAATTGGAATTTGATCTGCAGCGAGATTACCCAGAAAGACAATACGTTCTGCCAAGCCAGCGGCGCGTATTTTCTCATCCATTGTCTGTTTGTAGTTGTCTTCTGCAGCCAGAGCTTGACCGGTAATAATCGCGGTGAAGTCCGGGAAGTCAGGTAAGACCTTGATCATCGCATCGACAAAAATATCGGTTCCCTTGGTGGGCCGTATGCGCCCAAACAAGCCAATACCTAATTTACCCTGCAGACCCGTGCGCTGCCATGCCGTAGATTTATTTTCTGGCGGTGTGAATCGCTCTAAGCTAGCGCCATGAAACACGACTTTCGTCGTGTTCGGCACAAAGCTCGCCGCTTCAGGTGTGGTAGCGATCACGCCATCCATTTTGCTGATTAACCAGCGTGGGAACCATGAGTGCCGATGTTTTGCTGCCGAGGTAAATACTAATTTGATCGGAAATCTCAATACATCGCGCAGAAAAATTACCAACATCATTTCCGGATCGCGCCGTACATGCCAAATACGATATCGGCCATCAGGAAGTTTTTTTCGTGATAAAGCTATCGCCTGCCATACGGACAGGTAATGAAAGTTTTTGGGATGTTGAGCTTTAGCGAGTTGGGCACCGGGTAAATCTTCACCCACGAATCCAATTTCCAGATCGTTTGCCTGAACAGGCATCAGCGCATTGATCGTGCCAGAAACGCCGGTGTAGCGTTTCTTCATGTTGGTGATAAAAACGTGCGGGTTCATTACATCAACATTACATCAAAATAATATCGTACTGTTCCTGGTGATACATAGTCTCGACTTGCAATGAAATAGGCTTGCCTATGAAGTCACCCAGCATAGCTAAGTGTTGAGATTCTTCTTCGAGAAACATATCAATCACAACCTGCGAAGCCAAGATGCGGAATTCACGTGGATTAAATTGCTTTGCTTCGCGTAACAATTCACGCAGGATATCGTAGGCAATGGTGCGCGGTGTTTTTACTAGGCCTTTGCCGTGACACGCAGGACACGATTCACAGAGAATGTTGGCCAAGGATTCGCGGGTACGTTTACGTGTGAGTTCTACCAAGCCCAGTGCTGAAAAATCGGAGATGGTGGTCTTGGTGCGATCACGCGCTAGCGCTTTTTGTAATTCTGAAAGTACAGCTGCTTGATGCTCGGTATTTTCCATGTCGATGAAATCAAGAATGATGATCCCACCTAAATTTCTTAAGCGCAGTTGCCGGACAATCGCATGCGCGGCTTCGAGATTGGTTTTAAAAATCGTATCGTCAAAATTTCGGCCGGTAACATAGCTGCCTGTATTGACGTCAATCGTTGTCATGGCTTCGGTTTGTTCAATGATCAAATAGCCGCCAGATTTCAGATCAACGCGTCGACCGAGCGCGCGTTCGATTTCTTCTTCGACGGCATACAAATCAAACAAAGGCCGCTCACCTGTGTAGTGGGTCAGTTTAGGTAAGACTGATGGCGTATAGCTTTGAGAAAACTCGCTCAGCTTTTGAAAATTTTCGCGTGAATCGATTTGTATTGTGGTGGTTTCTTCATTCACAAAATCACGCAATACACGCTGCGCCAGACTTAAGTCTTGATATAGCAACGCGGGAGCAGGGTGGCGTTTGCTTTCCTGTGATATGTGATCCCAGGTAGTTCGAAGGTAAGCGACATCCATCGCTAAATCTGATTCGCTGGCATCTTCGGCCATAGTACGAATAATGAATCCGCCTTTTTCATCGGCAGGGACTAATTTTTGTAAGCGTTCGCGCAATAGCTCACGTTCTGCCTCGTTTTCTATTCGCTGCGAGATGCCGATGTGCGGATCTTGCGGCAGATAGACCAGCATACGACCTGCGATAGAGATTTGTGTCGACAGGCGTGCTCCCTTAGTACCAATGGGATCTTTTACCACTTGCACCAGCAAGGATTGACCATCGAATAAAATCTTTTCAATCGGAGTTGGAGTACTGCTGGTGCCTGTTTGGGGACGCGAATCCCAGATATCGGCAACATGTAAGAAAGCAGCACGCTCTAGGCCAATATCAATAAAAGCCGATTGCATGCCGGGCAGTACGCGCACTACTTTACCTAAGTAGATATTACCGGCGCGTCCACGTGATGCCGTACGTTCTATATGTAGCTCTTGCACAGCACCTTGCTGTATCAGGGCGACACGAGTCTCTTGCGGCGTGATGTTAACTAAAAGGTCTTCGCTCATAAAAGTTTGATGCCTGCCTGAATCAGTAATCGAGAGGTTTCATAAATAGGCAAACCCATGATGCCTGAGTAGCTTCCATTTATGCGTTCAATAAATTGTGCTGCGTGCCCTTGCACAGCATAACTACCGGCTTTGTCGTATGGCTCGGCG
>CAINAY010000507.1 GCA_903846425.1 uncultured Noviherbaspirillum sp. | reverse complement strand
CGTTCTCGTTGTTCGCGAAATTTTTGGAGTCGTGAGATTTCAGCGCGGTCTTTTGCTAAAGATTCATTCTGGTTGTTGCGTTGAGATTCTGAGGTGGGTGAATTAGGTAGAGAGAGTTGTCCTCCGTCGCACGCTTTATCGGTATAAATAATTTCTCCATTGCGCATGCATTTATAAACGGCATGAGCAGTATATGAAGTTAGAAGTAACCAGCTTAGTAGCGTTAAAGAAATCCAGCAGACTAAACGTTGAGTCGAAATTATCATGGTCATCTCCGAATCAAAAATCAATCGGGCGAAGACCAATAACACGCTGTGTTAAATCACTTTGCCCGGATTCATTAAATTGAGCGGGTCTAATGCCTGCTTAATGGCGGCCATCATGGCCAGCTCTGTCTCGGATTTATAGCGTTTGATTTCATCGCGCTTGAGCGCACCTAAACCATGCTCAGCGGAGATAGATCCTGCGTATTTGTGCACATTGTCATGCACGCAGCGATTGATGGCATCTTGCTGTTGCAAAAAAGTTTCGTATTTTTCTCCAACAGGGGCCGATACGTTGTAATGCAAATTACCGTCGCCAAGATGACCGAAGGTGACCATCCTACAGCCAGGAAAATCACGCTGAAGCAAAGCGTCGGTTTCAATCAAAAAATCGACCATGCACGATACAGGCAATGAAATATCGTGTTTGATATTCAATCCTTCAGCGGCTTGCGCCATCGAGATATGCTCGCGCATAGCCCATAGTTTATGCGATTGTGAAAGCGAACTGGCAATCACTACATCAGCAGCCCACCCTTTTTCTATAGCAGTAGCTGCAACGGCTTCTAGCTGAGCCATCGCATGCGATTCAGATTCACTATCTGAGATTTCCATCAGCACATATTGCGGATGTCGCCCTGAGAACGGCAATGACAAATCAGGAAAATGTTGTTCCACTAGCTGCAAACAAAATTCAGACATGAGCTCAAAGCCAGTCAAACTGGCATCGCAACGCTGGCGAGCTAATTCGAGCAAATTAAGCGCATCATTCATGCTATTCAAAGCAAATAAGGCGGTGAGTTTTGCGGCAGGCTGCGCGTAGAGTTTAAGTACTGCGGCTGTGATAATGCCCAAGGTACCTTCGGCACCGATCAACAAATGTCGTAAGTCATAACCAGTATTGTCTTTGCGCAGACTGCGCAAGCCATTCCAAATTTCTCCTGATGGCGTGACGACTTCTAAGCCAAGTGTTAGATCGCGCATGCTGCCATAGCGCAGTACGGCGGTACCACCGGCATTCGTCGAAAGATTGCCACCGATAGTGCAACTGCCCTCTGAGGCGAGTGATAGCGGAAATAATCGTCCATGCTCGTGCGCTAATTCTTGAATTTGTTGTAGCGGGCAACCTGCTTCAACGGTTAGCGTGTCATTCAGCAAATCAACTGAACGCACGCGATTCATGCGTGTAAGTGAGAGCACGATAGCTTCGCCACTTTGATCCGGCACACTGCCTAAAACTAATCCGGTATTACCGCCTTGCGGAACGATGGGTACTTTATGCGCTACGCAAAGTTTTACGATCTTTGCGACTTCTTCCGGTAGCCCGGGTTTGATAACGGCTAATGCGCGACCCAGAT
>CAINAY010000506.1 GCA_903846425.1 uncultured Noviherbaspirillum sp. | reverse complement strand
GTAGCTCAAATTGACATTGTCACTGGCAAGCGAAATTTTTTATCTTATCTTTTCTCACCCGTCACGAAGACAATGACGACTGCATTCAAAGAGAAATAGGTTTTTTAAAAAACTGCAACCGCACTTCTTGGTAAGGATTTTGTCAGCTCAAGTTAGGATAACAATAATTTTCTTGAGTAAAATTACTGCCACATGCTATCCCTGTTTCTAAATGTAGCTATGTTTTCTACCTCATTAGGACAGAACTAGGCCTTTCGATAGTTTTCTTATGTGGGCTGACGATGTTTGTCAGCGCCTACTCTTCAGACTTCCAATGCCCTGACTTCCCACCCTGTTTTTCCATTACGCGTACTTCAGTAATCGTCATCCCTCGATCAATCGCTTTGCACATATCGTAAATGGTTAATAGACCTATCTGCACGGCGGTGAGCGCTTCCATTTCCACGCCGGTTTTACCGTAGGTTTCGACTTGCGCGTTGCACATGATGCTGGAGTCAGCGTCGTTGGTGGTGAATTCAACCGCAACGCGCGTCAGTGCCAGTGGGTGGCACAGCGGTATGAGGTCTGAAGTACGTTTAGCTCCCATGATGGCGGCGATTCGGGCAATACCGAGTACATCGCCTTTTTTGGCGCTGCCTGACGTAATAACCGCCAAGGTGGTTGGTTTCATCAAGATGACGCCGCTGGCGGTTGCAATACGATGGGTTTCGGCTTTGGCGCCGACGTCGACCATGTGGGCTTGACCGCCTTCATCAAAATGAGTGAGGCCACCATTATCGGATTTCGTATCGTTTGATAATTTTTTAGAACTCATATCAGGAAAATTTCAGGATGTAAGAGCGTGTGAGTAAAGGCGAGATGTAACTGCTTGCAGGTATCATAGCACTATGAAACCCGCGCCTTATACCCGTTTCCTGCATCCTGCCATTCGCCTTGGCGTTGCTATGGTGCTCGCCTTAGCCAGCCCTGTATTGATCGCGCCCTCGCTTTTGCATGCGCAGAACTTGCCGAATTTGGGTGGAACGGATGGCGAAGAGCTGTCGCCATTGATGGAGCGGCGGCTAGGCGAGCAGGTGATGAATAACATCCGTCGTGATCCGGATTACATCGAGGATGCGCCAACGCTAGATTATCTGAATCAACTAGGCGGGATTTTGTTGGGGAGTAGCCCAGAGGCGCGCGGTGATGCTGGCTATGATTTCTTTTTCTTTGGGGTTAGAGATCCCTCGCTGAATGCGTTTGCCTTGCCTGGTGGATTTATTGGTTCACACTCAGGCTTAGTGTTATCAGCGCAGTCTGAATCCGAGCTGGCAGCAGTGCTCGCTCACGAAATAGGCCACGTGTCTCAAAGGCATATTGCGCGCATGATAGGCAATCAACGTAAGGATGCCTTGTTGCCTATGGCGGGTTTGTTGATTGCTGCGCTGGCCGCGCGCACTAGTCCTGATTTGGCGGGTGCAGCCATGCTGGGTGGAACGGGCCTTGCCGCTCAGCGTCAGCTGAGTTTTGGTCGTGATGCAGAACGTGAGGCGGATCGTGTGGGCTTACAGATTTTGCGTGGCGCAGGTTTTGAATTGAACGGCATGGTGAATTTTTTCGGGCGGTTGCAAAATGCTAGTCGTAATCGCACCGACAATTTGCCGTCGTATTTGCGGACGCACCCGATGACGGGTGAACGTATGGCCGATATTGAAGCGCGTATTCGAATGCTGTCTTACAAACAGCATGTAGACAGTTTAGATTTTTTACTGATTCGATCACGCTTGCGGGTTCTGCAAGACGATACGCCGCAGGGTTGGCGAGAGGCCACCACCATATTTTTAGATCAGTCGCGCCAGGGTACGCGGGCGCAGTTAATGGCGGCTAAATACGGGCTGGCGATGCTGGCTCAACGTCAGCGCGATTCAGCGCGTGCCTTTGTTTTGTTGAATGAGTTAAAAGCGGAGGTGGCGCGTGCTCCGGCATATCCTGCCTCGCAGATTTTGTCGAGTTTTGCGCTTGAGTTGGAGTTGTTGGGAGGTCAGCCGTCTAACGCACTGGCACTGGCAAAAGAAGCGCGCATTCAGTTTCCTTTGTCACGTGCTATCACCATGCAATACGCCGATACCTTATTGGTGAATGGCAAAAAAAATGAAGCCACTACTTTTTTGCGTGATCAGGCTCAGTTGTATCGCCAAGATCCCGGTGTGCAAAGGGCCTTAGCTCGCGCCTATGCAGAGCAGGGCAAGATAGCGCTGCAGCATCTGGCACTGACTGAATATTACGCGTTGACGGGTGCGTTACCTGCAGCACTCGAGCAGTTAAAGATGGCTCGTGGCTCTTCCGATGCCTCGTTTTATGATCAAGCGGTGATCGATGCACGCGAACGCGAGCTACAGGCGAGCT
>CAINAY010000505.1 GCA_903846425.1 uncultured Noviherbaspirillum sp. | reverse complement strand
CTATGTGAATCCCGCTACCGGTGCATCACCTATGCCAACGATCGGGGCATTCACTCAACGCTTGCCTGCCGGTTTTGAAACACGGCCTTACCGAAGCACAGACGGTACGGTGTATGTCTGCCTCGAGGGTGAAGCAACCGTCTCTGTAGGCGACAAAGAGTGGCACTTACAGCCTGATGATATTTTTGTTGTACCGTCGTGGCAGCCACTTAAATTTTTAGCGCAGCGTGACACGACTCTGTTTAGTTTTTCTGATCGACCTATCCAACAATCATTAGGTCTATGGCGCGAAGCCCGTCTATAAGTCATAAATTATTTAACCATTCATCATTCAATCCACAGGATTTACTATGAAATACGCTATCCCACTACCTCCTACGTATGCATTGGCCATCGCTAATAACGAAGAGTTTTTTCCGGTTAACCGTGTCTTTTGCGTTGGCCGAAATTACGCAGCACATGCGCGTGAGATGGGAAAAGATCCTGATCGTGAACCACCTTTCTTTTTCATGAAGCCCGCCTGCGCTGTTGTTCAGGCCGGTGAAAAAGAAATCACTATTCCCTATCCACCTATGACGAGTAATTTTCATCATGAGATAGAACTGGTCGTCACCATTGGCAAAGGTGGTAAAGATATTTCAGTAGAAAACGCACTCGAGTATGTGCATGGATATGCCGTTGGTCTGGATATGACGCGACGCGATCTTCAGTTGGATGCACGTGACAAAGGTCGGCCATGGGAATTCGGTAAATCATTCACAGGATCAGCGCCGATAGGACCAATTCATTTGGTTAAACAAACTGGGCATCTGTCCACGGCAACCATTTCATTAAGGGTGAACGATCAGCCGCGTCAGTCATCTGACATTAACAAAATGATTTGGTCCGTCGCAGAATCCATATCGTACTTATCGCGCTACGAAACCTTAGAACCTGGCGACATCATCATGACCGGCACACCCGAAGGCGTGGGTGCTGTGGTGCCTGGCGATGTCATGCACGGGCACATTGATGCTCTTGGTGACATCGTTGTTCGTATAGCCTAGTAATTAAAAACAAGGAGAATACGATGGGTAATTCACCCGAGGTGTTCAAGCAACCGCATGTTTGGGAAGCAGAAGGTTCAAGCCGCATTCCTTTTTGGGCGTATACCGATGAAGCCATTTATAAAAAAGAACTCGATCGTCTTTTTTACAAAGCGCATTGGAGTTATATAGGCTTGGAGGCCGAAGTACCTAACCCGGGTGATTTTAAGCGAACCGTAATCGGTGAACGCTCAGTGGTTATGACCCGCGATATGGATGGCTCACTCCATGTTGTAGAAAATGTCTGTGCACATCGTGGCATGCAATTTTGTCGCGAACGTCACGGCAATAAAAAAGAATTAGTTTGTCCCTATCACCAATGGAATTACTCACTCAAAGGTGATCTGCAAGGTGTACCGTTTCGCCGTGGCGTAAAACAAGATGGCAAAGTCAATGGTGGCATGCCTAAGGAATTCAAAACTGAAGACCATGGCCTGAACAAACTCAAGGTTGCAACACGTGGCGGCGTAGTTTTTGCGTCGTTCGATCATGACGTCGAGTCGTTCGAAGACTATCTCGGCCCCGATATTCTTTCGTACTTTGATCGTCTTTTTAACGGCCGCAAACTAACTATTCTTGGCTATAACCGTCAGCGCATTCCCGGTAACTGGAAGCTGATGCAAGAGAACATCAAAGACCCCTACCACCCCGGTTTGTTACACACCTGGTTTGTAACGTATGGCCTCTGGAGAGCTGACAATAAATCAGAGCTAAAAATGGATGAGCAATTCCGCCATGCCGCCATGATTTCTACTCGCGGTACAGGCGGTGCAAAAGCAGACGTAACTCAAGGCGTCACCAGCTTCAAAGAAAATATGGAAATTCAGGACAAACGCCTGATCGATATCGTTCCTGAAGCATGGTGGAACGGTCCAACCGCTGTGATGATGACTATTTTTCCTAGTGTGATTTTTCAACAGCAAGTCAACAGCGTATCAACGCGACACATACAACCGAACGGACATGGTTCGTTTGATTTTGTGTGGACGCACTTTGGCTTTGAAGACGACACCGAAGAAATGACGCAACGTCGCCTTATCCAAGCCAACTTATTTGGCCCTGCTGGATTTGTGTCTGCAGACGATGGTGAAGTCATTGAACTCTCACAATTCGGATTCGAGCAAAAACCTTCACACCGCGCAGTCGCTGAACTCGGCGGCTATGAATGCGAAAACACGGATCATATGGTGACAGAAACGCTCATTCGTGGCATGTACAACTACTGGCGCAAAGTCATGGAGGTATAACAATCATGACTACCCAAGCTAACAGCCAGTCCTTATTTGATCTAATCCACTTGTATAGCGACTACGCAGCCGCTGTCGATAGTGCACAGTGGGATAAATGGATAGAATTTTTTACTGATGAGTGTGAATATAAAATTCAGCCGCGGGAAAATTATGAACGTGGATTTCCTTTAGCGACATTGGCATTGCTAAGCAAAAATATGCTCAAGGATCGTGTCTACGGTATACACGAAACGCTTTACCACGACCCTTACTACCAGCGCCATGTCGTTGGACTACCAATTAT
>CAINAY010000504.1 GCA_903846425.1 uncultured Noviherbaspirillum sp. | reverse complement strand
TGTTCTGGCTTAGGAAGGCGGGCTTTTGGCTGGGAGCGCCGGGGCTTTTCAGTTATAATTCTCTGTTGACCGTTTGTGGTCAATTTTTTAACGTTGTCACGGTTTATGGGGTTCACTCTCCGCTAGCCGCATGTGAAAGGTAATTAGTCATGCCAGTTACTAAAGAAAGTAAAGCTGCGGTTATTGCAGCGAATGCACGTGGTCAGAATGACACGGGTTCCCCAGAAGTTCAGGTGGCCCTGTTGACTGCACGAATCAATGACCTTAACGGTCACTTTAAGGCTCACGCCAAGGATCATCACTCCCGTCGTGGCCTGATTATGATGGTCAATCGTCGTAAAAGCCTGCTGGCTTACTTGAAGCGTACCGATGCGGTTCGTTATCGCGCGCTGATTGAAAAGCTTGGCCTGCGCAAATAAATTTTGCCTGCCGATTTAGGACATAGATGCCTGTATCAGATAACTGATGCGGGCATTTCGTCTTTTTGAAGAATGCTTGTTTTAAACGATTGAATAGTTGGCGAGAGTAGGTTTGTCATGCTCTCGAAAGATAACGGTGATCCGTTATCTGTGGTGAGGTGAACGACAGCGCCTGAAAATCTGTCGGTAAAAATAGAAAGGAAATACCCCATGTTTAATAAAGTTACGAAAACCTTCCAGTACGGTCACCACAGCGTTACGCTGGAAACTGGCGAGATCGCTAGACAAGCCTCAGGTGCTGTGATGGTTTCGATTGAAGACACCGTCATTCTCGCTACGGTCGTTGCGCGTAAAGACGCCAAGCCAGGCCAAGATTTTTTCCCACTCACCGTTGATTATTTAGAAAAAACCTATGCTGCCGGTCGTATCCCTGGCGGTTTTTTCAAACGCGAAGGTCGTCCTTCAGAAAAAGAGACACTGACTTCCCGTTTAATCGATCGTCCTATTCGTCCCTTGTTCCCCGAGGGTTATCTGAATGAAGTACAAGTCGTCATTCATGTGTTGTCTGTCAATCCTGAAATCGACCCTGATATTCCAGCCATGATTGGTGCATCAGCGGCATTGTGCATTGCTGGTATTCCTTTCAATGGTCCTATCGGTGCTGCACGGGTTGGTTACATTGATGGCCAATACGTACTCAATCCGCTCGTTTCGCAATTGGCTGGATCGAAGATGGATCTGGTTGTCGCAGGTACTGAAACGGCAGTGCTAATGGTGGAATCAGAAGCGCAAGAACTCTCAGAAGAAATCATGCTGGGCGCTGTGGTGTTTGGTCATGATCATATGAAAGCAGTTATCGATGCGATTCATGAATTAGTGCGTGATGGTGGAAAACCAGAAGTGCAGTGGAGCCCAGCGCCTAAAAATGAAGCGCTGATTTCACGAGTAACGCAATTGGCTGAAGCCAAACTGCGTGAAGCATTTGCCACTAAAGAAAAACAAGCGCGTACTGACAAGCTGCGTCAAATCAGTAGCGAAGTAAATGCTGCATTGGCTGCTGAAGCCGCTGCTGCAGGTACTGATGCTCCTAATTCATCCGATGTTGGTAACGTGATGTTCGATCTCGAATCCAAAATTGTGCGCTCGCAAATTCTCGATGGTGAGCCACGTATCGATGGTCGTGATACGCGCACTGTGCGCCCAATTACTATTCGTACCAGTGTGCTGCCACGTACTCACGGCTCTGCCTTGTTTACGCGCGGTGAAACTCAAGCACTCGTAGTCGCTACTCTGGGTACGGCACGTGATGAGCAAAAGATTGATGCGTTGACCGGTGAGTACAGTGATCGCTTTATGCTTCACTACAACATGCCTCCGTTTGCTACCGGTGAAACCGGTCGTGTCGGTTCACCTAAGCGTCGCGAAATTGGTCATGGTCGTTTAGCAAAGCGTGCACTGATTGCTGCATTACCTGCGGCTGATGAATTTAGCTATTCAGTTCGTTTGGTCTCTGAGATTACCGAATCGAATGGTTCATCTTCTATGGCCTCAGTCTGCGGTGGCAGTCTCGCGTTGATGGATGCAGGTATGCCCTTGAAAGCACACGTAGCCGGTATCGCTATGGGTCTGATTAAAGAGGGCAACAAGTTTGCTGTGTTGTCCGATATCTTGGGTGATGAAGATCACCTCGGCGATATGGACTTCAAAGTAGCGGGTACCGCGAATGGTATTACTGCGCTGCAGATGGATATCAAAATTCAAGGTATCACTAAAGAGATTATGCAAGTCGCTCTCGCGCAAGCGAAAGAAGGGCGTGTCCATATTCTCGGCAAGATGCAAGAAGCGATGCCGCATGGTCGCACTGAGCTGTCGAATTTTGCGCCTCGCTTGATCACGATCCGTATCAACCCAGAAAAAATTCGTGACGTTATCGGTAAAGGCGGCGCTGTGATTCGTGCGCTGACTGAAGAAACTGGTACGCAGATCGATATTACCGACGATGGTATTGTGACTATCGCTTCGGTTGACGCGGCAGCGGGTCAAGAAGCTAAACGTCGTGTTGAAGAACTCACTGCATCGGTTGAAGTGGGTAAAAACTACGATGGCGTTGTATTGAAGCTGCTTGACTTCGGCGCGATCGTTCAAGTCATGCCAGGTAAAGATGGTTTGCTACATATCAGTCAAATCGCCAACGAGCGCGTGAATGCTGTTGCTGACTATTTGAAAGAAGGTCAGCAAGTTCGCGTAAAAGTGTTGGAGACAGATGACCGTGGTCGCTTAAAGCTTTCGATGAAAGCGGTGCTGGCTGAAGAATCTGGCGATGCAGCGCAAACGCAGCAATAAGCAAATGATCATTGTTCTAGCAGCTAAAAAATAATAGGAAGAGCAATGCGAGCCATAGAGATCATCAAGCCCGGCGCACCGGATGTGCTGACACCTTGTGAACGTCCTATGCCCACCCTCAAGGCGGGCGAAGTACTGATTAAGGTGCATGCAGCCGGTGTGAATCGTCCTGATGTGCTGCAACGAACCGGTAATTACCCGGTTCCACCTGGCGCATCGGATATTCCTGGTTTGGAAGTGGCGGGCGAAATTGTGGATGGCGACTTAGCAGGTAGTCCCTTCAAGCGCGGCGACATGGTGTGTGCACTGGTACAAGGCGGTGGTTATGCTGAGTACTGTGCAGCACCCGTGGTTCAGTGTTTGCCTGTGCCTAAAGGTTTTTCTGCGATAGAAGCAGCATCGCTTCCTGAGACATTTTTTACGGTCTATAGCAATGTTTTTGGTCGCGCACGGTTGGCTGATGGCGAAACCCTGCTAGTGCAGGGTGGAACGTCTGGCATTGGTGTGACGGCGATTCAAATTGCCACTGCATTAGGCCATCGTGTGTTTGCTACGGCAGGTACGGATGATAAATGTCGTGCTTGCGAAAGTTTAGGCGCTGAGCGTGGCATTAACTATCGCACTGAAGATTTTTCTGAAGTAGTCAAATCGCTCACCGATGGTAAGGGCGCAAACGTCATTATCGATATGGTGGCGGGTGATTACGTTAATCGTGAAATCAATTGTTTGGCTGACGATGGTCGTATCGTCATCATTGCGTTGTTGGGTGGAGCGAGTGGCAGCATAAATTTCGGTGAGGTCTTGCGTCGCCGTTTGGTCATTACCGGATCGACCTTGCGTCCGCGTCCTATATCGTTCAAGCAAGATATCGCGCAGCAGCTGCAGCAACGGATTTGGCCTTTGCTAGAAGCAGGAAAAATCAAACCCGTTATCTTTAAGACGTTTAGTCTCGATCAGGCGGCACAAGCGCACACGCTGATGGAAACCAGCACGCATGTCGGTAAGATCATGCTGCAAGTGGTGTAAGTCTAAAAAATATGTATGAAGTAATCATTAACAGTTAATCGCTATGCGTAAGAAACTAATCGCTGGTAATTGGAAGATGAACGGCAGCCTCGCATCGAATGCGACACTGCTCGACGGTCTTCGATCGGGTGGTGCGGTTGGATGTGAGTTAGCCGTGTGCGTTCCAGCGGCTTACCTTTCACAAACACAGACTGCGCTAGCGGGTTCAGCGATTGCCTGGGGTGCGCAAGACGTTTCTGAGCATGATAGTGGTGCATACACAGGTGAAATTTCAGCAGCGATGTTGAAGGATTTTGCTTGTCACTACGTGATCGTGGGCCATTCCGAGCGCCGTACTTATCATCACGAGAGCGATGAATTGGTGGCGACCAAATCAGCGCACGCGTTGAAATCAGGTTTGATACCGATTGTGTGCGTTGGCGAGACCTTGCAAGAGCGTGAAAATGGGCAAACCGACGCAGTAGTCATTCGTCAGTTACAACCCGTTATCGCTGCACTTGCGTCGCGTTTGTCTGAGATTGTGATTGCGTATGAGC
>CAINAY010000503.1 GCA_903846425.1 uncultured Noviherbaspirillum sp. | reverse complement strand
GCTTGCGGATCTTTGTCGAATGCAATCAAGCGACCTTTCGTCGACAGTCGCTCAAGAATGCGGCGGCTGTGCCCGCCACGTCCAAACGTGCCGTCAACAAAAATTCCATCGCAACGCGCATCGACCATCGAAAGCGCGTCAACTGCTTCATCCAGTAATACCGTTCGGTGCAAATACTCGGGCACCGCTGCGTGACTCATAAGCGACGATCAGAAAGAAAAATTGTTCAATACGTCAGGCATGCCATTCGCGATTGCCTGCGATTCACTTTCTTCCAACCTTGCTGCATCCCAAATTTCAAAATGACTACCCATGCCGAGCAACATCACATCGCGCGTCAGTAAGGCTGCCGTTCGTAATTCAGGAGAAATTAAAATTCGACCCGCGCTATCCATCTCAACGTCAGATGCATTGCCGAGGAAAATTCGTTGCCAGGCGCGCGCCGACATCGGCCAACCTGAAATTTGTTCGCGATGAATTTCCCAAACCGGGCGAGGGAATAAAAGAAGACAACCGTGCGGGTGTTTGGTCAGCGTAATGCGTCCTTCGCACTGCAATGACAGTGCGTCACGATGCCGGGCCGGAATAGACATTCGGCCTTTTGCATCCAGACTCAACGCGGACGCGCCCTGATACACCTTGGTTATCTCCCGTATCGTTAAAATTTAGTGAACATAAGCAAAACAGCAAGTTGTCAAATGTTAGGAGAAAGAAAAATCTTTGCCCCACAAAAAGACACTTTTTCACACTGGCGCCCACTTTAGTAGATCGAGAATTGTCGGTCAAGGAATATCGAGGGGGGAAATGTAGTTTTTTTCAATGAAGTCAATGACTTAGCGTCAACTGTTGAAGCTGAACGTACCTAGAATAGGCGTTGAAAATTAAGGACTTAGGGAAGTTAATGAAAGTAAAACTTCAGCAATACACATGTGTTTTGTGCGATTGCAAGTTTACTTGTCAAAAAGCATTGCCGAGAAGGCAATTGATCGAGTGGCTGCCTCAGCTTGGTGGGCAAATGGAATCAAAGTAAAGCTATCCCATCGGAAATAAAGTGAAGCAGACCGATAGGCCGGATTCTGTATAGCAGCTTGCGCTGCCTGGACAGTCATTCCTCTAGGCGCTGGATTACTCCAACGCTCAAGCTTCCTACCCGCATGCTCAGCGAGCAACGTCAACGCATGCCTATTTGGAATTGCTCCGAGTGGAGGTTACCGCGTTTCACCCTTTACAGCTTGCGCTGCAAAGACTCGTCTCTGTGGCCCTATTCCTCGTCTCACGACGGACGGTCGTTAACCGTCACCCTGCTCTGTGGAGTCCGGACCTTCCTCTCGCTATCGCCATTACGCGACTGCCAGCGACTGCCTAGTCTGCTTCACACCGCGATTCTAGCTGAGAGTGAGAGCATCGCTAAGAAAGGTTTTTAAATAGATCACCCGAATCAAAATTTAATTAAGCAAAAGTAGACAGCCTATCGCTCTGTATCTAGAGTGCAGACACAACTGTCAGAAAAAAGGATCGTCATGCAAGCCGTTATCAAAAAGTGGGGCAATAGCCCTGCGTTGAAATTAAATGCCAGCCTAATGAAAGAAGCACAACTGAAGATTGGTCAAGAAGTTTTAGTCAAAGTATCGCGTGGAAAAATTATCCTTGAACCAACTACTCGCAAAAAATACGAACTGGAAGAATTAGTCGCCTGCATCACATCTAGTAATACTCATGCGAAATCGGATTTTGGTAAGCGCGTCGGCACGGAAATCTGGTAACGGTCAGGAAGGATGTGCCCAGTTGCCACTCCCAAACGTATTACTAATAATAAGGCGAGAGTGAATTTTCAGAATCAACGAAGATAATTTTTTAGGAAATGTAACTATAGGATTAGTTTCTTAGAAATGGGGTCAACTATGATTGCAACCAAAAGCAAACTAGCAGCACAGCCTGATCCATCTTCAGTACTCACCAAAACCGTGGCACGCGCAGCTGAACGGCTAGAAATATCATCCGTTTTGCTGGCTAAAATCCTAGGCCTTAGTCCACTTACGGTAACTCACCTCTACAACGGTAAATTTAAGCTCGATGAGCGTCGTAAAGAATGGGAGTTAGCATTGCTATTTGTGCGCGTCTTCCGTTCGCTCGATTCAATCGTGGGCAATGAGCAAACTGCACGTCAATGGCTTAACAGCGAGAATGAGGGACTGAATGGCCGCCCGATCGATCTGATTCTTCAAACAGAAGGGCTAGTCCGAGTCGCTCACTACCTGGACGCCTCCCGCGGTCTCATTTCCTATCAATAAAATAGAAACCAACATCGGTGGCATCTTGTATCGCTCCATGCAAGATCCGTAGCCATCGATATGCTGGCACTTAGGTACCTTTTGTTATGACGCTTCCTAAAGTGTATCTAAATAGTCAGAAAAATTTGTGATCCCCTTGTGAGAATGTGTATAGTGAATGCACGACTCACCCATTGACCGCTTGGTTAGGCCAAGTGCTCTATGGGCGACAAGCCGCCTTCGGGCGGCTTTGTCATTTCTACAGGGGGCGGTTTGCGAACAGTTGTCTATGTAGATGGATATAACCTTTACTATGGCTTGCTTAGGAAATCTAAGCTCAAGTGGTTGGATTTGTATTCTTTGTTCAATGATCATGTGCTGGATGATCAAGCAAATTTGCTAGAAATCAGGTATTACACTGCTCCGGTGCTTGGGAGAATTCTCGGTATGCCGATTGGTCAAAAATACTCAGTCCAGTTCACCTAGAAAATTCTCAGCTACCTGATCGAATTCCAAATTCTCGTTTGTGCAAGCCTGATACATGGTGATTTAGCAAAAAACACTACTAGCTCCAATCGTTCTGCCCTAATGTCCTCCAAACACAAAAAGTCCCTCATTATCGCTAACGAAGGCATTGCTTGCGTGGTGAGCTAAGACGTAATCAAGCTAGACGGAGCATCCCTGATTCAATATCACTTCCATTGAAGATTTAATTTCCTGTGCGAGGCTGCACAATCTCGCAAATACAAATTAATTAGTGTTTGATACGGAATTCCAATTTCTTCCGAAATGGCTTTGAAATAATCGACCGATTCTTCATCAAGTCGAATAGTGATCGATTTTTTTAGCTGAGTTGCGTAGGGATTCTTACGAGCTTTCGAAAAATCATACTCATCGCGCATGGCTATCACCTTTGTTTATAGTATTTTGTCTCTTGGGCTGTAGCTTTTCTTGCGGAGATGATGCGAATAACATTATCTGCATCTCGGTAGCAGTGACACACCATGATCAATCGCAAAGAAAAACTATGTCCCAACAATATGAATCTCTCCTCATCGGTTGAGTGATCAGGATCGTCAATCAACTTGGCGTGCTCATCATAAAAAACGGACTTCGCTTCTTCAAATGAAATTCCGTGCTTCTTAAGATTGCTCGAAGCCTTACGGGAATCCCATTCGATTCGGAGTAAATTCATATGTACATTGTAAGTACAACTTCAGATGGGCGCAACTATTCCTGCCAAAGACAATGCGATTCCACCCATAGATGCAAAAAATCCCCGTTATTGCTAACGAGGGCATTGCTT
>CAINAY010000502.1 GCA_903846425.1 uncultured Noviherbaspirillum sp. | reverse complement strand
CATCCGGTCACACCTATGCATGAATCCGATCTTGCAAAAATACTCGCCGATCAAGGGTTTAAATCGACACGTTTAATTGATTTGCGCCTGCTGGATGAACATGAAAAAAACCCCAATGCTCTCAGCACGCTGATTGCCAATGAAGATAGCGCTGTGTTTGATGGCTACACACAGCAGCAAGTTGTCACAGGTGCAGCTAGTCTATGGCAGCTAGCACGCTCGCGCACCATCTGCGCAATGGCTGCGCAAGGCTTGGCACATGCACTAGGTACCCATCTGCGTGAACAAAATCAAATCGCAGCGCCTCAACCGACGCACACACTGGCACCGGTAGATCGTTTATTAGTTTTATCGGGTAGTTGTTCTGCTTTATCGGCTGCACAAATCGATTGGGCCATTGCTGCAGGTTTTCAAGAGATACGCATCACACCCGAACAACTCATCGGTACAGATCAACATACGTTGAAATCGCTAGAAGACCAAATGCTGGATGCCCTGTCTGCCGGTAAAAGCATGGTCATCTACACAGCGAAAGGTCCTGACGATAATCATCTCGCTGCTGTGCTCGATAAACTACCCGCAAACGTGTCTGCACCTGCCTTCATCGCTAACCGTATCGGTTTGCTGTATTCGCGACTCGCTCATACAGCATTAGCACGTGCGGGACTTACACGACTGGTTGTGGCAGGTGGAGATTCTTCCAGCTTTACCATGCGACAGTTAGGCGCCCGTGCACTGGAAATCAAAGCCAGCCATTTCAAACAAAACGCCCATGTCTGCACATTAATCTCAGACGATCCGCTCATCAACGGCAAAGAAGTCTTACTCAAAGGCGGACAAGTCGGTGCGGATGATTTGTATGGATGTATGTTGCAGGGGTTTTAAGTCGGTAGCAGGTTTAAATAATTATCAGCTTATGACCAGATGTCATAAAAATCCGCTATTATTTTTATCAGCAGTACGTGTTAACCCACTTTTCGAAAGGATTACAATGAAAAAAATTATTCTCTTTTTGATATCTTCTGCATTTTTCCTTTTTTCTTCACCTGCATTGCTTGCAGCAGATACTTCTGTCCCTGCGGTTAAAGAAGTTTTTAAGAGCGATAAAGCCGTTGGCGTGCTCTGGAGTTTAGAAGCCGGCGGCGAATCGCCGAGCGTTGCAAGACCCGGTGCGAGGGCAGCCTATGTCATCCAAGGCGGCAAACTGGAACGTCACTACCCAGACGGCAAAACTGTCGCTGTAACATTAAAGACGGGTGATACGCTGTATCTGGATAAACCTGAAGATCAAGCACCCTATGCCATCAAAAACGTAGGCAAAACAGCTGTTAAGATTTATCTGGTTACGATTAAATAATAGTCGTTTTCTGTTTAGTCCCTCGGTAGAGATGCCGAGGGATTTTCTTTTTTTTTACATTGTGATTTGATAATTCAATTGGTATTTAACCGACATTTTGCTCAAGCAGTTTCATTACTTCGAATAGATCATTCTCATTACCAAACGCTCCTGAGCGTGTGTGACACAACACGCCATCCCAAGCACCTCCTGACAAGCGCGCACATCCCCAACCTGTTCTAGCTAGCGCAGTTTCTGATACCAGACTGTTCGCACCCAGTGCGCGACACAAAGCAAGCAAGGTATCCCCTCCCACCACCACCAAAGCACGTGGGCGCTGCGCATGCTGTGCGATGACTTTGGTTTGTGCATGCAATAAGCTCGTCGCTTGCGCAGCGCTGAGCGGTGTTGCAGAAGACAGATCGATCAGTAATGGATAGTTTGTTGAAGTGCTCTCAAATGCATGCAGCTCTTCACCGGATAGATACGTCGCAGGGAAAGTAGACGAGCGTAAAACTCGCCATTGTTCACGCGTGACTGTGTGATGACTGGCACTGATAAATACAATCTGTCCCGTCTCAGGGGTACTGATAGCTGCGGGCGGACGCGCTGGTAAACGACGCGCCAATGCGTGCGCTAGACCGGCACTACCGCACCAAAGCCAACCCGTATTCTGCAGCGCAAAATCGGCCACCGTGTCTAGGTCTTGATCGGTCAGCACATCGGGTATCCATGCTGAGGCTGTACTCTGCAAAGTGAGTGCGTTGTGTCCCGTTTCAATGCGCCACCCGCGTGCCTGTAGGCTATGCGACATCGATTCTGCTACGGGGTCAACTGAGCCATCTGGCTTACGCCACCATTGCTGCCCCTGCTTTGTTATTCGGTGCTGTGCGGGGAAAGCCGGAACTACTGCAACACCGTTAAAGCCGCCCTGTCGCGCTAGCCAATCAACTTCATCAAACGTATTACCGCGAAGCAGACTATCAATTTTTTTGAATGCGACTCCAGCGTCGCGCAACCAACTTAGAGAAGGTTCTAGCAAGGTTGCAAGTTCAGTTGGCGGCACGTCGCGCGTTGCGGTCGCTACGATGTCGATGTCGATCACACCTTGACTCTGCGTCGCTGGTTGGCCTAAGTGCAATCGAACGCCTGCGCCAAAGGCCGCTGCGCAATCGAGTGCACCGGTCAAGTCATCGGCAAGAATACGCAGCGACTTCATGCAGTAACCATTCTCAGCTCCAGCTGCAAACTGCGGCTTGCAACTGCTGGAACGCTATGATTCTAGAGCGATGTTGGGCAGGCATTAATGAGGGAATGGATAACGCGATTTTCATTCGTGAGGCAGCGAGTAACATGCAAAAGCAGACCTAGGCAGAGCTAAACGTAAACTACGATCTTGCCATACTCGAGCCGCAAATGATCGATAATGACTGATTCTGCAGGGTTGTGATTTAATTGACCCTGATTTTTACGCTGCCTAAGCACCTTTTCCAGACCATTTACCTAGGGCTTTTCCATGACTTCTCCTATTCGTCTCGCCTTCACAATGGGTGATCCTGCAGGCATTGGTCCTGAAATTACCGCAAAAGCGGTTCGTCTGATGGCTGACGTGGTCGGCAGTGGCGATGCCGAATTCATTGTGCTGGGAAGCGCGAACGCGATGCACGACATCGAAACTCGCATGGGACTGCCCGCTGTCAACGCGCAAGGTCATCCGTTTTACCGCATGGTCGATGTTGGTCCGGTCGACGCACCATTCGTAACTGGCGAGGTCAGCGCTGCCGGTGGTGAATGGGCTTATCGCGCAGTAGCAAAGGCAGTCGAGCTAGTGCAAGCGGGCGAAGCAGACTCCATCGTCACGGGCCCTCTATCGAAAGAAGCGCTGCATCTCGCAGGTCATCTCTTTGAAGGCCACACTGAATTACTGGCCCACTTAACTGGGCAGCGCGATGCCGTCATGATGCTGGCGCACGAGGATATGCATGTCTCCCACGTTACCACTCACTGTGCACTCGCCGAAGTGTCACGTCGTATTACGCCTGTGCGTTTGCGCCGTGTGTTCGATGTCACGCGTGAAGCGTTACGGGCGTTAGGCATTGAGCAGCCACGTATAGCAGTCGCGGGGCTTAACCCGCATTGCGGCGAAGGCGGCATTATTGGTAAAGAAGACGATGAAGTCATCGCTCCTGTCGTGCGCGAATACGCAGACAAAGGTTTCAGTGGCCCGTGGCCCGGTGACACCGTGTTCATCAAATTGCGCGCACGCCAGTT
>CAINAY010000501.1 GCA_903846425.1 uncultured Noviherbaspirillum sp. | reverse complement strand
TGATGCAGCGATTGATCATCTTCAACAGGCCAGTGATCTGCCGACACACATCACGTTTCGACCGACGGACAAGATAGACAATCCCTTTAAATAAACCGAACTGAACAATCCCTACTGCGTAATCCGCAATTCGGCCTCGGCCTTTTCCCCTAAATAGTGAAGGGAACCCCGCATTCCTGATGAAAGCCCGTAACCAACGCACTATCGGTAACACTGGCATACTCTGGCCCTAAATTCCACCCGCAAGCACAGCATGACCCACACACCCAAAAATCTACGCACCTTTCCGCCGTATCGGCCGGGCTTAAAGCCCGCCACTATGCTGCCGATGTCGCGCGCCGAAATGAACACATTGGGGTGGGACAGTTGCGACATCATCATAGTGACGGGCGATGCCTACATCGATCATCCCAGCTTTGGCATGGCGCTGATTGCACGGTTACTCGAATCTCAGGGTTTTCGGGTCGGCATCATCAGCCAGCCCGATTGGCAATCCGCCGACGCATTTCGTGAGTTAGGCAAACCAAATCTGTACTTTGGTATCACCGCCGGCAATATGGATTCCATGATCAACCGGTACACGGCTGATCGAAAAATACGTTCGGATGATGCCTATACCGCGGGGGGGCACCCTAATAAACGTCCTGACCGCGCTGTCACGGTGTATGCCCAACGTGCGCGCGAAGCTTTTCCTGGTACGCCTATTGTCATCGGCAGCATAGAAGCCAGCCTGCGCCGCATTGCGCACTTCGACTATTGGTCCGATACCGTGCGTCGCTCTGTACTTACCGATTCCAAAGCCGATATTCTTTTGTTTGGTAACGCCGAACGCGCCTTACTCGATCTGTCGCATCGTCTGGCGGCGGGTGAATCCGTGAAATCCATTCGCGATTTGCGTGGCACAGCATTTATGGTCACGCGTAACTGGAAACCTGCAGACGATTGGAGTGAAGTCGATTCCACTCGTGTCGATACACCGGGCAAAGTAGAGCCTCATCCGGATCCGTATGAAATGAAGGAAAAGGATCCGACGGCATGTGGCACTGATGGCCAGCCGCTTGAGCCTAAGCTAATGCCCATCAAACTCATGACGCGTGAAGAACGCCTCGCGCAGCAAAAAGAAATCCGTTCGCGCAGCGTGGTTCGACTACCTGCCTTTGAAGTTGTCAAAGACGATCCCATCAGTTATGCACATGCATCGCGCGTATTTCATTTGGAATCCAATCCAGGCAATGCGCGTGCAATGGTACAAGCGCATGGCGATCGTGATGTATGGCTCAACCCTCCTCCACTGCCGCTGGCGATGGAAGAGATGGACTATGTATTTGATCTACCCTACGCACGTACTCCGCATCCTGTGTATGGCAAAGACAAAATCCCTGCATGGGACATGATTCGCTTCTCAGTCAATATCATGCGCGGCTGCTTTGGTGGTTGTACTTTTTGCTCCATCACCGAGCATGAAGGCCGAATTATTCAAAGCCGATCAGAGCCATCGATTTTGCGTGAGATAGAACTGATACGCGACAAAACCAAAGGCTTCACCGGCACGATCTCTGATCTCGGTGGTCCTACCGCCAACATGTATCGCATGGCATGTAAAGATAAGACGGTAGAAGAATCGTGTCGCCGTTTGTCGTGTGTGTATCCGACGATATGCTCGAATTTAAATACGGATCACAGCAAACTCATACAGCTGTACCGTCGTGCGCGCGATATTCCTGGCGTTAAGAAAATTTTGATCGGATCCGGTTTACGTTACGACTTAGCAGTTCGCTCGCCAGAGTATGTAAAAGAACTCGCAACACATCATGTGGGCGGCTTATTAAAAATCGCGCCTGAGCATTCGGAAGATGGGCCGCTATCCAAAATGATGAAGCCGGGTATGGGTTCGTATTACCGCTTCAAAGAACTCTTTGATAAGTACTCGAAAGAAGCGGGTAAAGAGCAGTATTTGATTCCGTATTTCATCGCAGCACATCCCGGCACTACCGATGAAGACATGCTCAATCTTGCGGTTTGGTTAAAGCAAAATGATTTTCGCTTAGATCAGGTACAAACTTTTCTGCCAACGCCGATGGCGATGGCGACTACCATGTATCACACGCGCAAAAATCCGCTGCGTAAAATTTCTAAAGATTCAGAAACAGTAGAAACACCGCGCTTGGCAAAAATTCGTAAATTACATAAAGCGCTGCTGCGCTACCATGATCCGAATAACTGGG
>CAINAY010000500.1 GCA_903846425.1 uncultured Noviherbaspirillum sp. | reverse complement strand
CCTAGCGGCTGCAGAAAACGATTAAATTCTGCGAGCTTGCCCAGATTGCCGGAGGCTAAAACGAGACGCTGTGTCATTCTGTGTGATTTCAGTAATCAAGCAACTCTAAGCGTATCAAACGGTGCATCAAACGGCTTATGAAGCTGCGCATCACGTTGTTAATCCCAGCGCTTGTTTTTGCAGACGAAGTAAGTCTGAAATGCCTGATTCAGCTAAATCGAGTAGCTGGTTCATGGTTAGACGATCAAACGCATCGCCCTCTGCAGTCCCTTGCACTTCAATGAAATGCCCGGCATCGTTCATGACAACGTTCATATCGGTATCGCAATCAGAATCTTCTAGGTAGTCGAGATCCAGCACAGGAGTACCTTTGTAAACACCGACAGAAATCGCTGCCACAAAATGTCGTAAAGGGATGGCTTTGATTGAGCCTGCATTCACTAATCGAGTAAATGCATCATACGAAGCCACCATCGCGCCGGTAATCGCGGCAGTGCGTGTTCCACCATCGGCCTGCAGTACATCGCAATCGATTTGCAAGGTACGCTCGCCAAAGGCTTGTAAATCAAACGCGGCACGTAATGAGCGGCCTATAAGACGTTGAATTTCTTGCGTGCGGCCTGATTGCTTGCCTTTAGCTGCTTCTCTATCCATACGCGTGTGGGTTGATCTAGGCAGCATGCCGTATTCAGCCGTTAACCAACCTTTGCCCTGCCCGCGCAAAAACGGTGGGACTTTTTCATCGACGCTGGCGGTGCACAGCACGCGGGTATCACCGAATTCCACCAAGACGGAACCTTCCGCATGACGGGTGAAATGGCGTGTTAAGCGCACCTCGCGCAAACGGTCAGCGGGGCGACCGCTAGGTCGCAATACAGTTGAATTTGAATTTGACAACTTATCCTCGAATTTTTATGTTTTTTGATTGGCGGTTCGTATGTGCGCCATTGCCTGCTCAATGGCTAGTGCTCCGCTACGGTCGGCCTCAGCAACGCTAGCATCTTGTGGCGCAGGCTGAATACTGGTGATGACTTGATCGCGCGGCAAACCCTCGGTTAAAAACGTACCGCCGCCCATCTCGTTGTCAGCTCCTAGCCATGTCAACGCCAACGCAGTGACATTATCGCCGGTTTTGCCACCGATCTGAACCGCACTCCTAACCATCTCCGGCACAGCTTCTTCGAGTGGCCGCGCTGAGAGGCGATACGCAAGTTCGTGTTCGGGGATACTGCCCCATAAACCATCCGAACAAAGCAGTAACTGATCGCCCTCGTTTAAGTTAACGGCAGACGACTTGGTAATGATGGGTAAGGTCGGTGCACCGAGGCAGTTATACAGTTTGTTGCGATCGGGATGCTGCATGCGTTGATGCGGTGACAAGCGCCCCATGGCTACCAATTTTTCTACATGCGAGTGATCGGTGGTGCGCGATAGAATACGACCGCTGCGCAACCAGTAAAGACGAGAGTCGCCACAATGCGCCCATTGTGCTTTGCCCTCTTGCACCAGACAGGCGACGATGGTTGTGCGAGGCGTATCATCGAGCCGATTCTGTGAACGATATCGATGTAATGCTAGGTGCGAGGAATAAATCAATTCATCCAAAAAAGCTTCGGGGTCGGCTACCACGAGGCTAGCGGCTTTCTGAAATAGCGCGCCCATGGTTTGCAAAGTCAGCGTAGCCGCTAATTCACCATGCAAATGCCCGCCCATGCCATCGGCTAGTAACAGCAGCAAGGATTCGCGCGTAAAGCAGTAACCCATACGATCTTGGTTAGTCGCACGACCACCGGCCTGACTTTGTTGATAGATTGAGAAACGCATCGTCAGTTCACCATTTTGCGCAAGCGCGACAGCAACGTGTTCGGAGCTTGAGTTGAGTCGGGTAATAGCCGCATGGCTTTTTGTAATGCGAACACACTTTGGGGACGCTGCAATGGGTCTAGCATTAAGCTCCAACGTACCAGTTTTAATAAGTCAGGCGTATAGATGGATTCAAGCTGAGCATAAAATTGATCCATCCGATCTTCACGTTCGCGTTCAATCGCTGACTGGGGCGGCACACCCACCATACAATTAAAAATCGACGCACCTATGCTGTAGATATCTGTCCAGGGGCCTAGCTCTTTTTTGGCATGCAGCTCGGGGGCGGCAAAGCCCGGGGTGTACATGGGGTGAGTCGTTGATAGATCGGTTTGCAAGGTTTGTCGGGCTGCACCAAAATCCAGCAATATCGGTGTGCCATCGTTACGCAAATAAATATTGGCTGGCTTGATATCTAAGTGCAGCAACTTATGGGTATGCACTTCACGCAGCGCATCCATGACTTGTGCGAACATGCTTCGTATCGCAGATTCAGATACTAGCGGTTTATCACCCTTCTTCCGACGCCTAGCAACATGCTGCTGCAAAGAACGTCCATGCTCGTAGCTCATTACTAGATAAACGGTTTCGTTGGCACGGAAAAAATTCAGCACGCGAATCACATTCGGATGAACAATTGATGCTAGCGCGCGCCCCTCATCAAAGAAATACTTCAACCCGATACGATATAAATCGCGATGTTCGCGCGCGACGACAGGTTCCAGCTCACCGGGCATGCGTCGCACTAACGCGGCGGGAAGATATTCTTTAATTGCCACTTCATTGCCTTGAGCATCCTGCGCAAGATAGACAATACTGAAGCCGCCGACAGCAATCTTCTTTACAATGCGATATCCGCTGATTTCCAGTCCGTCTGGTAATGCAGCGTTGTGTTGAACGGCCATTGATCTCTTTGCGCAGTGAATTTCCCGGGTCGGAATTGTGTGGATTTATTAATGTTTTGTAAAGACAAAAGCACCTGATAGGACCCCTATTTTGAGTATTCGCAGCATGACAGGCTATGCGATCAGTGCCCGCGAGAGCGATGCCGGCACGATCACCCTCGAGCTAAAGAGCGTCAACTCACGGTTTCTCGATCTTCAATTTCGTATGAATGATGATCTGCGCTCGCTTGAGCCGTTGTTGCGTGAAGCCATCATGGGAAAGGTGCAACGAGGCAAGGTGGAATGCCGCTTGTCCTTTGGGCGCAAGGCTACCTCAGGCACCAGTTTGGCAATCAATGAAACACTGTTGTCTGCCCTAGCTAAGGCCCAGCAGCAAGTATTAACCCAGTTCGACCAAGCTCGCCCGCTAACGGTGAATGAATTACTGCGCTGGCCGGGCGTGCTGTCGGATAGCGAAGTAGGCGAGGATAATCTTCTGGCCGATGTCCAAACCAATATGATGACTGTTTTGGGCTCTTTTGTAGAATCGCGTGAGCGTGAAGGCGCTGCACTGGAAACGATGCTGCTCTCTCGCGTCTCTGACATAGAAGAAATTGTTCAGCGCATCTCCCCACTCATCCCCAAAGCGATTGAGCAATTCCGCCAAAAAGCGATTGATCGTATGCAAGAAGCGCTGGGTATTAGTCTGGCTGAAGGCAACCCAACAACTTCTATCAGCAAAGATGAAGTTCAAGACCGTATTCGACAAGAAGTCACTTTGTACGGCATACGCATGGACGTGGCAGAAGAACTGACGCGTTTATCCGGCCACTTAACTGAGACTCGCGCTATTTTGAAAAAAGGTGGCCAGGTCGGCAAGCGTCTGGACTTTATGATGCAAGAGCTCAATCGCGAAGCCAACACACTGGGATCGAAAGCCGCTTTAAAAGAACTCTCCGACGCTTCCATGCAAATGAAACTGCTGATTGAGCAGATGCGTGAGCAAGTACAAAATCTAGAATAAATCCGTTGTTATAAGTTCGCTATACATCTGTTAGCCCATTACGAATCTCATGATTAGTTCAACCGCCTCATCCGGAAGCCTGTTCGTTATTGCCGCGCCCTCCGGCGCAGGCAAATCGTCACTGGTAAATGCGTTGTTACAGCGCGAGCCCACAGTCAAACTTTCTATCTCATGCACAACCAGAGCACCACGCCCCGGCGAGCAGCATGGTCGTGAATATTTTTTTCTGAGCGAAGCGGATTTTTTAAAGCGTCAGCAAGAAGGTGAATTTCTGGAATCTGCTTCAGTGCATGGCAATTATTACGGGACGTCACGCATGATGGTCTCTGAGCACACTGATGCAGGTCATGACGTGGTGCTGGAGATTGATTGGCAAGGTGCGCAGCAGATCAGAAAACACTATCCT
>CAINAY010000499.1 GCA_903846425.1 uncultured Noviherbaspirillum sp. | reverse complement strand
GCCAGTTCACGCTCTTCGCTATAGGTATCGAGTAATTTATCCGAGGCGGCACCCTGTAATACGAGCGCAAGCTTCCAACAAAGATTGTCGGCATCTTGCACACCGCTATTAGCACCACGCGCACCAAACGGTGATACGCCATGTGCTGCATCGCCTGCAAAAAGAACGCGCCCATGACGAAATTTTTCCATGCGCATGCAGGCAAAGGTATACACACTCACCCATTCAAGATCGAAGTCAACACCCTCACCCAACAAAGCTCGTACTCGTGGGATTACGTTTGCAGGTTTTTTTTCTTCTTCAGGATCGGCGTCCCAACCTAGCTGGAAATCTATCCGCCAAACATCATCGGCTTCTCGATGTAGCAGTACTGATTGATTCGGATGAAAGGGTGGATCGAACCAAAACCATCGTTCAGCTGGGAATGGCGCTTTCATCTTGACGTCGGCAATCAAAAACCGATCGCGAAACACACGCCCCTTGCTTTCAAGTCCAAGATACGATCGTACTGGACTACGCGAACCATCAGCCGCAATCACGTAGTCAGCGGTCAATGCATATTCGCCGTCGGGGGTCTCGATAGTAACTTCTGCATGATCAGCATTCTGCGATACGTTGATAACGCGATTTTTCCAGCGTATATCCAACAAACTTAATCGTTGCGCCGTTTCGTACAGATACCCTTCTAAATAATACTGCTGAAGGTTCACAAAAGCTGGACGACGATGGCCTGGCTCAGGGAGTAGATTAAAACTATAGACTGGCTCATCACGATAAAAAACTTTACCTACATTCCACGAGACACCTTTATCGACGACTGCATCACCACAACCTAGACGATCAAAAATTTCCAAGGTGCGTTTTGCGTAACACAAGGCTCGCGACCCAGCAGACAAGCAATCATCATCATCTAGCACCACTACACGTATTCCGCGACGAGCTAAATCAATTGCTGCCGCTAAACCCACCGGTCCAGCACCCACTACCACCACCGGCACATGCAATGGGGGTTTCTGCCCAAAATCCGCAGGCCGTTGGTAAGGAAATTTCAGACGTTGATAATCGGGCTGCATACGCGCTCTCGAATGACAACTTAGTGTTGCAGCGCGTGCCACATCTCTTTGTCGCGCTCGGCTGTCCAGATTCGCGGATGCTTAATACCCTTGGCTTCATCTACAGCCCGAGTCACATCAAACGGAAGGCAATGCTCATAAATAAATACATGGCCAAATTTTGCATCCATGTAAGAGCGCACATGCGCCATCGCCGCTTTCAGATCGTGCCCCGCAGCAACTGCCTCTTTTGCACTCGACAGTAATGTGGTCACGAAATCACGTGTGTAATCCAGCCCTGAATTCACCTGCTCTGGATTAAGTAATGCAGGGCCACGTCCCGGCACTAGTTTTTGTGCGCCCATGGATCGCAAGATCTCCAGCGTCGCTGGCCACTCTTCTAGTTGCGCGTCGCCGGTATAAGCTGCCGCTTCATACTCAACCAGATCACCAGAGAACAATACTTTTTG
>CAINAY010000498.1 GCA_903846425.1 uncultured Noviherbaspirillum sp. | reverse complement strand
CGATATGCAGACATAATCCGGCCCACTGCTCCACCAATTCAGATACATCAATGACAGCGCCCTCTGGCTCATGCGATTGCTGCACATTCCCAAACCGTGCCAATGACTCGACTTTAATCACGCCATCTATATCACCCAACAATAACAATGCAGCCCTTACAGTTGGCAGAACGCGCTGAATGAGCTCGGTAATAGCATGATTATCACGCATAGTAAGCAGTGGATCGAGCTGAAGCTCATTTTCAGTAAGCCACGATAAGAGCGTCGTTTTTATCGCCACGACTGAGGAAGGTTGCAGCGTATAAAAAGCTATTTTGGATAGATGATCATGTTGAGACTGACTAGCAATCGTATCGGAGGATTTGCATAGCTGAATTTCTTTAATTAGCCTGATTGCTCTTTCTGCGGCGGACTGTAAATGACGATCTTTCAAAGCTATGGCTACGCATTCTTTTAACCCCATCAAATACGTAATCACCGTCAGATCATCTTTACCTAACCAGGGATTGATAGACTCAAAAAAAAGTTTTTTTGCTTCTACAAAAAAGGGGATGCGCTCCAGAAAATTCGAAATCTCATTAAGCTCATCATTCCATTGACTGGTATTTGGTAGCGGGATTAGTGCTATGAGCGCATCGATTTTATTGAGTAATGCAATCAAATCTCGCGCATCCGGCAACTCTGCCCAAGGGATAGACAGGCCGCTCAATTGAGCGTCGATCTGAAACCACGCATTGACAGTCTGGCCATCACCATCAACGTCTGTTTCAGCGAGTTGATAAAGAATCTCTTTTACCAAGCTATCTGGCAGGGCTGGCCATATGATTTCGGAGCGTTGGCGAATTGCACGTACCACGGAAGAGAGAATTTTTTTTGACCTAGGTAAATTAGCGGCTAGGTTACGTATCATCAGTTCTACAAACCGTCGCGCCACTGCCCAATAACAACGCTGAGATAACTGCGGATGCCTCAAATAAATTTCAGTAATTGCATTGAAAATAATTTCAGCTGCTCGGCTCAAATTTTCTGTCTGCACCTCAGCACGTAGCAAATCAAGTAAAGCCTGCTCAACATCTTCAGTCGAGGCGGTGACTTCTGATGTGTTCGCTGTGATTAAATTGAGTATGGTTTCAACGTGTGACACATCCAGCAAATCGAGTGATAGCAAGCAGGCGGGCGTTATTGAGTTATCTAATAAATAGGGGCGCAACTGCTGCCAGACGGGCAGCAACTGATAAGCCATGACTTTCTGACCTAAACTGACTTCACCCAGAAAAAAAAGCAACTTGGCAAATACCTCATCAATAAGCTGAAGGGGTGGTGTGTGATTTTTTTGGTTTGGATATTTTTGAAATACTTCCCTGATCATAGCCAGCAATCCCGCTAATCCTGGCTGCTGCATAAAATTGAATACGCCTTCAATCTCATGCAATTGACGGTTGATCTTTTCACTATCACCCGACGTGACTTGATCGCTCCTGAGCACTGTTTGAATTTCTTGAAATGCCAGCGCTAACGCATCGCAAAGAATGCGCTGATAAAATAATTTTGGAATGTGTGCCGACAAAATTAAACCTTATGGCATGCGCTCTAAAAGGAATGCAGGAAAATCAATGCAACTGATTAGCGAGTCATCAAGCTCTCAACCGATTTGAAAGCGCTGAATCGCGTTTTCAAGTGCCTTGGCTAATTCAGCTAACTCTTGAATTGAACCCGCTGTTTGCTGAGTGCCGTGACGGGTATGCTCAGTCACTGTCAATATGCTGTCGATGTTACGACTGACTGAATCAGAAACTAATGCCTGCTGCTGCGCAGAACTAGAAATATCGGCAATCAATTCAGCCAAATGCTGAGAAACTCGGCGTATATCCGCCAGCACTGTTCCTGCCATATCTGACAATCGCGCGCCTTCAACAACGCCTTGAGTTGATCGCTCCATCGCTACGACGGCTTCTTGAGCATCTTCCTGTACTGTTTTCACTAATAGAGAGATCTGTCGTGCAGCGCCACTACTACGCTCGGCTAAGCGCTGCACTTCTTCGGCCACGACTGCAAATCCGCGACCGGCCTCACCTGCCGATGCAGCTTGTATAGAGGCATTCAAAGCCAGTACGTGGGTTTGTTCGGTAATGTCAGAAATCAATTCAATAATGTCGCCAATTTCCAGTGATGAATCTCCTAAACGTTTTATGCGTTTAGAGGTCTCTTGAATTTGATCGCGTAGTTGTTGCATGCTGCGTATCGCATCTTGCACCGCAAGTTCACCCTCTTGTGCTGCTTGTAAGGAAGACTGTGCTACATCGGATGACTCAGTCGCAGCGCGTGATACCTGATGTATCTGCGACGTCAGCTGCAATACCATCTGACCAGTTTGCTGAATCTCTGTGGATTGACGCGCCGATAGCGACAATAACTCGGTCGACATATGCTGTGCATTTTCACAAGAAGAGCCAACCTGTAGGGTCGTTTTTCTTACTTTCGCTAATAAACGGCACAATTCTTCCAAGGTGACGTTGACTGAATCCGCGATGGCTCCTGTGACATCTTCAGAGACGGTAGCCTTGACGGTGAGATTACCTTCTGCGATTTCCTGTAACTCATTCATTAGCCGCAAAATGGCGGCTTGATTTTGCTGATTAATCTGACGTGCAGCCGTTTCTTCCTGCACCGCTTCTACTCGCCGACTTTCGGCCTCAATGCGGTTGTGCTCAGCCTGCGTTGCTTTACGACGACTTTCCATTAACAATGTCCACGCAATGCCCGCAGCAAGCAGTAGAGTCGCGATTCCACTCATCGTGTAACCCCAACTGGTCCAACTACTTGTTTGTTCTTGCTCGCGATAGCCCAACTGTAAATTGATCAGTTGCTCGCGTAAGGGCTCATTTTCCTGAAATAGGATGCGCTCTGCATTTTTAGCAGCAATGAATTTTCTGATATTCGATAAAGTACCCGCCATTTCGCGACGATAATTTTCAAACGCAGCTTGCAGTTCGATCAGACGCGTGCGTGCATCAGCTTGTGTCGTTGCAGGCAATCTCAACACGGGACTACCTTCCAAAAACCCCCTCAAAATATCGTTAAAGGTATTCGCATCTTTTCCCAGCATGAAGGCAGTCTCTTGATTGATTCCCTCAGGTGTCATGAATTCATTCATGCTCTTACCCAATCGCTGAGTCAGCATCACGAGCTGCCCTGCGGCCGCCACTTCGCGTGGCGAGGCACCCGTCTGCGCCAACAAACTAGCGATCTGCTCAGACAGCTCTAGCAAAACGGGAGCGATGTTATTGGCCGTCTTGAGCGTAGATTTAAAGCCTGTGAGTGCTTTTTCCATTTCTAAAATCT
>CAINAY010000497.1 GCA_903846425.1 uncultured Noviherbaspirillum sp. | reverse complement strand
GCCCGCGTGCCTCTTGTTCAGCTAAATGAATTTTTCGTTCAGTTACCCACCATAAACCTCCAATTACTAAGGTCACTAGGGATAGCCAAACAAAAAAACGCAACCAATGATTGGTTAATGCAAGTCGAGACCATAGAAATAAACCAGACTTAACTATCAATACTGACTCCAGGAAACCAAGGCATAAGAAAGATCTAAAATCCCTGGTCAGTTTTGCAGACTGGACTCGCAGAATTTTTCAGACGCCCAAATTAAACGCTAACTAGTGCGAACGACTGTCGCGCGAAAGGTTCCTTTGTTAGTCCAATGAATACTTTATTGAGATGAATCAGATATGAATCAGATAAGTGTCGATAGGGCTTTGCTAACCATAGGTGGCTCTGACTGAAAGCTAACGACTTTCTGGGTATCCATACTGGCGGACTTCCGACCTAGCTCTGCCCGCAAGCGGGTGGGGGCCAGACTATTGGCAAGAGCCAAGCTCTGAGGCTGATTTTTTCAAATGACTTTAAAATCCGCTCCAACGGTCGATATATCCTGGGAATTAGTATTCATCCCTTAGGGGTGAAGCACCTAACCAACTTTTACTAGCTGTCCCATGAAAAAAATACGCCTATTGCTCGTTCTCAGCATGGCCCTGCTGGCTGGTGCTTGCGAAACCACCTATTACCTTAACGGTGATAAGTATGTGGGCGACCTAAAAAGCCTAAACCGCCAAGGCAAAGGCACCTATTACTACTCCAATGGCGATGTGTTCGAGGGTGAATTTGTTAATAATCACAGGCACGGACCGGGGACGCTTACGTATGCCAATGGTAAAAAGTGGGTGACGGAATTTCGTAATAACTGGCCCGTCAGCTCCGGCCTATTGATCTATCCGAATGGGGATCAATTCGAGGGCGATATCAACAAAGGCATTGCCAACGGTCGCGGGGTGTACACATTTGCTGACTCCAGCCGCTATGTGGGGCCGGTAAAAAACGACCTGATCAATGGCCACGGCACGATTACTTATTCCAACGGCGACCGTTACGTGGGCGAGCTATGGAACGGTAAGCCACATGGTCTGGGCCGCAAAAAATTTGCCGAAGACCGCGTGCCTTTGGAAGGTCGCTGGGACTCGGGTGGATTTGTCAGACCTGAGCGGATTCGCTAAGAATTATCTAAAAGGCATTGATTGACGCCTGTCCAGCACAGGCCAAAAAACTGCCATCAAGCCTTGCCTTGCAGCTCATCAATACTGTACATTTATACAGTTACTAATCGCCGTACGGTCGATCAAGGTGAGTCATGCTGCCCAAACCAATCTGTAGTCGAAATGAATACGAAATGGCACTTCGCGAGATGGAAGTCTATTTTGAATGTGAGCCCGAACCGGGCAGCCCAAAGGCCGCGCGCTTCGATGAATTACTACGCAGGGTCGAAAACTTCGAGGCTGCGCACTATGTCATCGAATGCCCGGGCTGCGGCGAGATACGACTAGAGATGCAGGAAAACCATGCAAGTACTGGCGACAATCACAACACCGTTACCGAGCAAGTGCTGGCTGAGTTTTGTCAGGGGTGTGCTTCCCATCTGAATGATCAATCCTGGCAAGTCAGCGATGGCAGTGTCTCTGCCTGGGTCGCCGGGTCTAATGAAACAAAAAACTCTTCGCACATTCGTAACAAGCGCTAGGCAACGTGTAAAGAATTTGGCGTACCTGCCGATTCAGTCACTATATAAAACCTGAAACCTACTTGTAGGTTCGCGCCATCATGAACGTCATCGCCTCTGAAGATATTGATCTGCTACTCGCCTTTAACAAAGGGCAGAGTGATGCTACTCATCGCATGGGCGAGAAGCAAAGACACAAGATGATCAGCATGGGATACATTCGACATACACGGTCTGGATACGTGATTACGCATCTCGGCGAAAAAATGGCTAAGTCCCTGCAGCTGGCCGTGGGTTAGATCAAGCCAGCTTCACTAAAGAACTTACCCACTTTTTTACGTTGAAGTCTCCACGGGTAATTCTGCTCTGCGACCCCACTCATCCCACGAGCCGTCATACACTTTCCAATCGTCCTTTCCCAACAGGTGCAAACCCAGCGCAAGAATGCATGCGGTTAAACCTGATCCGCAGGTCAGCGTCACCGGCTTAGTCAAATCAATACCTGAGTTTGTTATGCGATCACGCAGCTCATTGAGAGCTAACAGCTCACGCGTGTTGGCATTTAGAAGATCTGCCCAATACAAATGTAGACTATTTGGAATATGTCCCGGTCGCGCACCCGGATAACGATCTACCTCGGTTCCAGCAAATCGCCCTGCAGTGCGTGCATCGAGTAACTGCTCATTACCGTTACCGGAAATGGTCAGTACATGCTGCCACAATGCGAGTAAATCACGCTCGTGATCTACATGGAATTGCGATGGCGCGAAATCGACTGTACCCGCTTCGACTGCTAGCCCGTGCGCCTTCCAAGATTTAAGGCCGCCATCAAGAATCGATACATGGTCATATCCATACTGGCGAAATAACCACCAGACACGTGCAGCGCTATACAAACCCGGTGTGTCATAAGCAATCACATGCGTCTGGTTATCTATACCCAACTTACCCACTTCACGAATAAAAATATCCTTCGGTGGAAATTTACGTGGCAAGGGATTGTTTGGATTCGCAATCACTGACAAATCAAAAAAACCTGCACCAGGAATATGCTCCTGCAAAAATTCTGCTTTCGCATCGCGCCCGGTATCGGGCAAATGCACCGTAGCATCAACAATACGTATGTGCGGTTGATGACGATGCTCTGCCAGCCATTTCACACTCACCACAGCACCGGGATAGTTTATGGGGCTGTTATTCATTTTGATTGTGATGGCGGCAAACCATTTTGTATCGCTACAAAATCAGCCAACATCGGCACATAGCGTTGTGCCTGACCTGCAGCTTCCATACCTGCGAACGAATTTTTTACCATCGCCTGTATCGGATGAAGCGCACCCACTTCATTGGCTAAACTACTTAAGTAGCGCATATCTTTGTGAGCATTACTGATAGTGAAGCGATGCGCGTTTTCATCGCCTTCCATCGTCCACTTCATAAACGTATCGTAAAAACCATTGCGCATACGGCTACTGCCAACCACCGCATGGAACTGCTCTTTCGACAATCCCGCTTTGCGTGCAATACCTATCGCTTCTGAATACAACGCCGCATAACCCATCGCAATGAAATTATTAATTAACTTCATTTTGTGCCCAAGACCGACTGGCCCCAGATGCACCACATTACCGGCCCAGCAATCGAGTATCGGTTTTACTTTATCAAATGTTGCCTGATCTGCTCCCACCATAGTATCGAGCGTTCCAGCTTCTGCTTCAGCGGGTGTTCTACCGAGTGGTGCATCAATCAATGTCATACCATGAGCCTGCGCTGACTCTGCCAACGCCATAGTTGATACCGGATTCGACGTCGAACAATCAATCACTATCAAGCCTTTTTTACCAGAGGCGAAAATACCATCCGGCCCATTCATAATCGCTTCAACCTGAGGAGAACCCGTAACGCAAAGATGAAGAACGTCTACTTTAGACGCTAGCTCTTTCGGTGATGTCGCCTCAGTCGCGCCGAGCTTTTTCAAACGCTCAACTGGCTCGCGATTGGTATGTCCCATGATCATCAGGGGATATCCCTTAGTGAGAATATTTTTGGCCATACCTGCGCCCATTAAACCCACTCCAATAAATCCGATCACTGGCTTAGTCATGTCTGCCCCTTTAATTATTAATTATTTTTTATTTTTGAAAGTTAAAACTACCGATACCACTACGAAAATAGAATGCAAAACGCTATTCTAAGGAAGGCTACCCTTCAGAGCCCTAATTGTTACCCCAGAATAGTCGCACCTTTCATCAACTCGACACAACCCATACAATTCCAAGAACTTGGGCACCAAAAGGGAATTATCAAAATTTAAACTTTGAATACTCGCGTAAGCTATACGATCTTAACGTTGTTGTGGACTGGATTGGCTATCAGGACAGATCGTGAGCGAGTACATCTTCTTCGGTGTTGGCATCATCAGTTTGGTGATCTCGTTGATACTGCTATCAAGGTTCATTGCCTTTTGGTGGTCATTACTGATGCTACTCACCACACCCGCCTGGTTCTATCTCGGGTTAACCATTGGCAGCCAGCTTGATGCACGTACTAACCATAAAAAAAGTTCGGAGTTAGAAACCAAATTAGAGCAACTGTACAAAGAACAGCAACGCCTGCGCGAACAAAATCTCAAAGAAGAAAAAGATTTTGAAGAAAATCAGCGCGCCCAAACCGAACGCTGGAAAAAAGAAATCGAGTCACCAGGCGCCAAGCAAGATTAATATCGGAAGTCTCTTTTTTAGACGCACCGAAAAATAATCCTCTATGCAGCTACCTTTCCTAACGCTATAAGTAAACCACCCTTCGTGTTGCTGGCGCTTCGTGTTCAGCGAATTACTAGCGATATCGTTTTAATATCCTTAGGCTGCTCGATCAATCGGCCTAAGCGCACCCAAGAACTGCGATGTCGCAGCATCCCAAGAAAATTTAGCTCCATAATTAGCCACCTTACGCCGATCTAACTGCAAGGCCATCAGCGATGCAACTCGTAAGTCCTCTCTCAACACACCGCCCTCGCTGTTTCCCACAACGTCAATCGGTCCTGTTACTGGATAAGCCGCTACCGGCGTTCCGCACGCCATGGCCTCGATCATGACTAAGCCAAACGTATCGGTGCGACTTGGAAATACGAACACATCGGCCGAGCGATACAAGCGCGCCAATTCTTCGCCAGATAGCCAGCCAAACCAACGCACCTCTGGATATTTTTTTTGTAATTCTTTACGTGAAGGACCTTCACCAGCAACCCATTTTTCACCTGGCAAATCCATTGCCAGAAAATTTTCAATACTTTTTTCAACAGCGATGCGGCCAACATGCAGAAAAATCGGTCCATTTCCTCTTTCTATCGTAGTGCCATGCGGTGTAAATAATTCAGAGTTCACACCTCGGCTCCAATGAATCACTTTCGTAAAGCCTTGTTCACGCAATGTCTCAAGCATAGCCACCGTAGGCACCATGGTTGACACACCGGCATTGTGAAAATTTCTCAACGCGTTGTAACTCCATTCCAGTGGAAATTTCACGCGCATATGAATATATTCAGGAAAGCGACTATGAAATCCCGTGCTAAATGG
>CAINAY010000496.1 GCA_903846425.1 uncultured Noviherbaspirillum sp. | reverse complement strand
GCGTATGTGCAGCCGTCCCGTCGCCCTAAAGATGGACGTTATGGCGAAAATCCAAATCGCATGCAGCACTACTATCAATATCAAGTCGTACTCAAACCGGCTCCAGAAAATATTCTGGATCTGTACTTAGGATCACTTGAAGCACTCGGCTTGAAGTTAACTGAGAACGATGTGCGATTCGTCGAAGACGATTGGGAAAATCCTACCTTAGGTGCTTGGGGTCTAGGTTGGGAAGTCTGGCTGAATGGCATGGAAGTGACTCAATTCACCTATTTCCAGCAAGTCGGTGGTATCGATTGCAAACCTGTGCTGGGCGAAATCACTTACGGTATTGAGCGATTAGCGATGTATTTACAAGGCGTAGAAAACGTCTTTGATTTAGTTTGGACTGAATGGCAAGAGCGTGGCATCACTCAGCGACTCACGTACGGTGATGTGTTTCATCAAAACGAAGTCGAACAATCTTGCTACAACTTCGAACATTCAAATACTGATTTTTTATTTTCCCTGTTCACCAACTACGAATCTGAAGCTCAGCGACTAATGGCCGTACCGTTAGCGTTACCAGCCTATGAAATGGTACTAAAAGCGGCGCACACCTTTAACTTGCTCGATGCTCGCGGCGCGATCTCAGTGACTGAGCGCGCAGCCTACATCGGACGCATACGCAATCTGGCACGCGCCGTTGCTCAAGCTTATTACGCTTCACGCGAAGAACTGGGCTTTCCTATGCTGGGTGATACCAGCAAAGTCGCCTGATATTTTCAGAAATAAACGCACTCACTACACCAAACAACATGAAGCAAACACTGCTGGTTGAATTACTGACTGAAGAACTGCCCCCCAAAGTACTCGGGAAATTAGGTGATGCCTTTGCCTCGGCGATATTCAATGGGTTATCTTCGCGCACATTTCTTGAGGATGATGCGCGCTTTACGGCCTATGCAAGTCCCCGTCGGCTAGCGGTTGAAATTGAAGGTGTGCGTCTAACATCTCCTGATAAACAAATTCGCGAAAAAGTTCTTCCTGTTTCAGTAGCGCTCGACAAAGAAGGCCAACCCACTGCACCTTTAATTAAAAAATTAGCTGCGCTAGCAGTCCTAGCAGGTCGCGAGTCGATTGCTATCAATGAATTAGAACGCGCCAGCGACGGTAAAGCCGATAGTTTTTTCTTCACCTACACAGCGCCCGGTCAATCACTGGCTGAGGGACTTCAAACCACGCTGGAAGAAAGCATCACAAAATTACCCATACCTAAAGTGATGAGTTACCAAAAACCGGACGGCACGACTGTACAATTTGTGCGCCCGGTACATGGCTTGATCGCGCTTTTAAATGAAACGATCATTCCGCTCAAATTACTCGGATTGGAATCGTCGAATACCACACTGGGACATCGTTTTCTTAGCAAAGAAACGTCCATCAGCATTCCAACTGCGACCCGCTATGCAAACATTCTGCAAGAAACCGGTCGCGTCATCGCTAGTTACACCGAGCGCAAAGAAAAGATACGTAGTGCTTTGTTAGCCAAGGCGAAAGATGATCAGATTTTGATGCCCGAATCGCTACTAGATGAAGTCACTGCATTGGTTGAGTGGCCAGTCGTTTATGAATGTAATTTTGATCCTGCGTTTTTGGTCGTACCACAAGAATGTCTGATTCTGACCATGCAGACTAATCAAAAATATTTTGCGCTGACGGATACGCAAGGCAAGCTGCGTTCTCGCTTTCTCATCGTCTCAAATATAGAAACGAATGATGCAAGTCATATCATCGGTGGTAATGAGCGCGTGGTTCGACCACGTTTATCCGATGCCAAATTCTTTTTCGAGCAAGACAAAAAGAAAAAACTCATCGATAAACTGCCCGGCTTGGCTAGCGTGGTGTACCACAACAAACTCGGCTCGCAAGCGCTACGCAATGAACGCGTCGTTGCAATTGCCGCAGCGATCGCCGAATCACTGGGTGCCGATGTCGCTCAGGCAAAACGAGCCGCTCAGCTTTCAAAAGCTGATTTATTAACTGATATGGTGGGTGAATTCCCAGAGCTGCAAGGCATCATGGGAACCTACTACGCACGCCATGATGGTGAACCGGAAAATATAGCGCTAGCCATTAGCGAACATTATCAACCGCGCTTCGCTGGTGATGCTTTACCCACCACGCAAACCGGAACGGTTGTTGCGCTCGCCGATAAACTCGAAACACTCGTAGGTATTTGGGGTATTGGTTTAGCACCAACGGGCGACAAAGATCCCTTTGCTTTACGTCGCCATGCATTGGGTGTGCTGCGTATGCTGATTGAACAGCGTTTACCTTTGTCGCTGTCGCACCTGTTACTACAAGCGGCGAAGCAATTTCAGGGCAATGCGCAATTTACTGATCCGGTGCATGACGCACAAATCTTTGTGTATGACCGCTTGCGTGGCTTATTACGTGATCGCGGCCATGCACAAGATGCGATTGAAGCCGTCGTTTCACAATCACCCGACCGACTCGATGATATTTTGGATAGGCTAGATGCAGTCAAAGCATTTGCTGCGCTACCCGAAGCTATTTCCCTCGCTGCTGCGAACAAGCGTATTACCAATATTTTGAAGAAAGATGAAGCATCGCACGGAGAAGTCCAATCAGCTTTATTAGTCGAGCCTGCCGAACAACGACTCTACGGTGCTATGGTGGAAGCACGACAGGCAGTCGATCAAGCCTTTGCCAAGGGCGATTTCACTTCAACCTTAAAAGCCTTGGCGGCATTGCGCAATGATGTTGATGCGTTTTTTAATGATGTGATGGTGATGGCTGAGGATGCTGCATTGCGCGCTAATCGCCTCGCATTACTGCAGGCTTTACATGCGATGATGAATCGTGTCGCTGATATTTCAAGGCTAGCGGCCTGATGATAGTGAGAAGGATCACTGGATGAAGCTCATCATTCTAGATCGCGATGGAGTCATTAATTTTGACTCCGATCAGTACATCAAATCACCCGATGAGTGGAAGCCTATTCCCGGCTCCATGCAAGCGATTGCACGCTTAACTCAACGGGGTTATCGCGTAGCAGTAGCGACTAATCAGGCGGGTATTTCACGCGGCTTGTTTGATATGAAAACGCTGGGTGCCATGCATCACAAACTGCATCAAACAGCGCAAATGGCTGGTGCACGAATCGATGCAATTTTTTTCTGCCCGCATAGTCCCGAAGAGCATTGCGAATGCCGCAAACCACAACCCGGCATGCTGCTCTCAATCGGCCAAAGGTTTGGCGTCAGTTTGCGTGATGTTCCTATGGTCGGCGATTCACTCCGTGATCTGCAAGCCGCAGAACAAGTGGGTGCCGCTCCCTATTTGGTCATGACTGGCAAGGGTGAACAAACACTGGCCACTGGCGGTCTGCCACACGGCACCAAAATTTTCGATAATCTGGCGATGATGGTCGATCGTTTGCTGCATGCCGATGAGATCGTCCCTGAGACAGTTGAAATGGCACGCTCTGCCCTGCAAAAGAAAAAATAATCTACCCCCCCGTTTGGTAATGTCTATGCCAGACCTCCTTGGAGTTTGAATGTCACGATTATTGCTGTTGATGCGTTCAGTGCTGTTTGCGCTAGTGATTGTCGTAGCGACCGTGATTTGGGCTACCGCTTGCTTTGGTTTCGTACTCTTACCTTATCGCCAGCGTTATTGGATGGTCACGCGCTGGAATGTATTCATCATTCTCGCTGCTCGTTATATCTGTGGCATACGATGGGAAGTCAAAGGGCTAGAAAATCTTCCGAATGCTCCGGTCATCCTGCTCTCCAAACATCAGTCAGCCTGGGAAACGATTTTTTATTGCTGGCTGATGCCACGTCCGCTGATTTTTGTATTTAAAAAATCGCTGCTCTACATTCCTTTTTTTGGCTGGGGCTTAGGCATGCTGCGCATGATTGCGATCGATCGTAGTAAAGGTCGCGATGCAATGTCGCAAGTGATTACTACCGGAAGAAAACGATTAGATGACGGCCAATGGGTCATTATGTTCCCCGAGGGGACACGCACCGCTGTAGGTCAGCAAGGCAAATACAAAGCTGGGGGAGCGATACTTGCGATTGGTACCGGTGTTCCTGTAGTGCCGATTGCCATGAAT
>CAINAY010000495.1 GCA_903846425.1 uncultured Noviherbaspirillum sp. | reverse complement strand
GTTGAATCCATATCCATCACAAGGATACGAAAATCGTCGAGGCTATAGTCTTTACTGATAAAGCTATGATCGATGTGTTCGTCTATGCAGCTATTTTCTATAACTTCGCGAACGGATGGTGTATCGACTACGCCATCACAGCGAAAGGCGGAATCCGCAATGGCGGTAATGTGTGTGGCGTGAGCGAGGGCAGCGATTCGCTCTATGGTGTGACTAGTTGCTCCAGGGCCTTGCAGTATCAGTTTCATTGCCTATGCATAAAGTAAAGTTAATCAGGACACCAACGCGCGTATCGTGGACTTGAGTTGCGTAACACGCGAATTCAAATCCGGCATAGCGACGGTGATTTTCAATTTATCTTGTCCGGATAATTTTATGTTTTTGCTTTTTTGTACCAGGTCGATGATGCGAATCGGATCAATCGGTGGTTTGGGTTCGAATTGCAGCGTCGCTGACTCAGCATGCGCATCGATTTTGATGATGCCTACGGTTTTTGCGGATATGCGTAATCGATGTGTCTCGACTAAGGCTTTGACGGCATCAGGTAATTTTCCAAAGCGATCAATCATCTCTTCCTGCATGTCGTCAATCGCGTCGAGCGACTGGCTATTCGCTAGTCGCTTGTAGATAGAGAGTCGCTCATGTACATCACCACAAAAATCACTAGGTAATAAGGCGGGCACGTGCAGATTGATTTCGGTGGTTGTTGATAGCGGCGCGGCCAGATCCGGCTCTTTGCCGTTTTTGAGTGATCTAACAGCAGCCATCAACATATCGGAATAAAGCTGGAAGCCGATCTCGGTCATTTCACCCGATTGGTTTTCGCCTAGCACTTCACCTGCACCGCGAATTTCCAGATCATGCATGGCGAGATAAAAGCCACTGCCAAGTTCTTCCATTTGCTGAATCGCTTCGAGACGGCGATCTGCTTGTTTCGTTAGAGAGTGCACATCATGAACCAACAAGTAAGCATAGGCTTGGTGATGCGAGCGACCGACTCGGCCGCGTAGTTGATGTAGCTGCGCCAAACCGAATCGATCTGCACGATGCATCACGATGGTATTGGCGGTGGGTACATCAATTCCGGTTTCGATGATGGTGGTGCACAGTAAAATATTAAAACGCTGCGATACGAAATCACGCATGACTTTTTCCAGATCGCGCTCGTGCATCTGGCCATGCGCAATCGCTATGCGCGCTTCGGGGATTAATTCTTCTAACCGCACTTTTCGGTTTTGTATCGTTTCTACTTCATTGTGCAGAAAATAGACTTGACCGCCACGCTTGAGTTCGCGCAAACAGGCTTCGCGTATAACCGAATCTGATTCGCTGCGAACAAAGGTCTTAATCGCTAAGCGCTTTTGTGGTGCGGTGGCGATGATAGAAAAATCACGCAAGCCTTCAAGCGCCATACCGAGAGTTCTAGGTATCGGTGTGGCGGTGAGCGTTAGTACGTCCACCTCAGCGCGCAGTGCTTTCAAGGCTTCTTTTTGGCGCACACCGAAACGGTGCTCTTCATCGATGATGACTAAGCCCAGACGTTGAAACTTTACGTCCGAAGACAATAGCTTGTGCGTGCCGATAACGATATCTATCGTACCTTCGTTCATACCCTTGAGCGCTAGCGTTATTTCTTTACCGGTGCGAAAGCGCGATAGCTCGGCGATTTTTACGGGCCAGTCAGCAAAGCGATCAGCGAAGGTTTGTGCATGTTGTTCAGCCAGCAGGGTGGTGGGCGCTAGGATCGCGACCTGCTTGCCACCCATTACCGCGACAAACGCTGCGCGCAGTGCGACTTCAGTTTTTCCAAATCCGACATCACCGCAAATCAAACGATCCATCGGTTTTCCGGAAGTCATATCTTTAATAACCGAATTAATTGCTGCTGCTTGATCCGGCGTTTCTTCAAATCCAAAGCTCTCAGCAAAGGCTTCGTAGTCATGCGCTGAGTATTCAAATGAATGGCCTTGGCGCAGTGCGCGTCGCGCATATAAATTTAAAAGTTCGGCAGCGGTATCGCGAATTTGTTCAGCAGCTTTGCGCTTGGCTTTATCCCATTGCCCTGAGCCTAAGGCATGAAGCGGCGCATCTTCGGGTGCCGCTCCGGAGTAACGCGAAATTACATGCAGCTGTGATACAGGTACATAGAGCTTGGTTTCTTTGGCGTATTCAAGATGCAGAAATTCCGTCTCACCTTCACCTAAATCCATACTAATTAAGCCGTGGTAACGACCAATACCGTGATTAATATGAACCACAGGATCGCCGATTTTCAGTTCGGATAAATCCCGAACCATGGAGTCGACTTGCGTGACGGCTTCTTGTTTTTTACGTCCTGCGCGGCGACCGCTGCCGGCGTAAAGCTCTGTCTCAGTAATAAAAGCGATATTCCCCAGTGCGTCAGAGAGTAAGCAACCTGAATGCAGCGGCGATACGCACAGCATTAATTTTTCGTGATGATTTAAAAAATCATCCAAACTTTCACAGACTACTAGCGGTAATTGATATTCGTTGAAATACTCGCGCAGCGTTTCGCGCCGACCACTCGATTCTGCGCAAATCATAATTCGTGCAGGTGATTGCAGTACGAATGAACGCAAGTTGGCAAGTGGGTCGTCCTGCCGACGATTAACGGCGATGTCAGGTACTGGCGCTGAAAGATCTGAAGCAGAAGGCGAGTACGACATGACCCAACGACCGAAGGGTTTTAGCAGCGTGAAAAAATCTTCATCGCTTAGAAAAATTTCTTCGGGCGATAGCAACGGGCGTTCGCGATCTGATTTTAAAAAATTGTAGCGCGAGCGAGTATCTGCCCAGAATCGCTTGATCGACGCATCAATATCACCGCACAGCGCAAAACTAGCGTCTTCGGGTAAATAATCAAACAACGTGGCTGTTTGTTCAAAAAACAGCGGTAGGTAATACTCGATACCTGCAGAGGCAATCCCATTGCCGATATCGCGATAAATGGTGGTGCGAGTAGGATCACCTTCAAATACTTCGCGCCAGCGACTACGAAACGTGCTGCGCAAATTTTCATCCATAGGAAATTCACGCCCAGGAAGCAGTCGCACTTCTTTTACGGGATACAGCGATCGCTGTGTATCCACATCAAAGGTTCGTATGGTCTCGATGCTGTCGCCGAATAAATCGAGTCGATAGGGAAGCACTGAGCCCATCGGGAACAAATCAATCAAACCACCGCGTACGGAGTACTCGCCCGGTGACATGACTTGCGCGACATGCGAATAGCCCGCTAAGGTGAGTTGTGATTTCAGCCGACCTTCATCCAGACGCTCACCTTGCTTAAAAAAGAAGGTGTAAGAAGCCAGAAACGAGGGCGGGCCCATGCGCACCAAGGCCGTGGTGGCGGGCACAATCAGCACATCACATTGTTTGTTTTGGATTTCGTGCAGCGTGGCGAGTCGTTCTGAGACTAGATCCTGATGCGGAGAGAAGGCGTCGTAGGGCAGCGTTTCCCAGTCCGGCAGCATGTGGCATCGCAGCGCTTGCTCGCCGGATTGGCCAAACCAGTGTATTTCAGTGAGGAGTCTCTGGGCATCTGGCGGATCAGCCACCACAATGGTTAGCATTCGGCCTTCTGATTTGAGCGCGTGCGCTGCCTGCGCGAGCACAAACGCCTCGCCCGCGCCATGGAGGTCGGGAAGTACAAATCGGTTGCCGGCTTTCGGTAGCGGGGTGGTTGAGTTCAGGGGCATGGTTTGCAAAGACGCTACTGTCTTCGCGAGTGAGGGCTCATTGAGCCGAATACGAGGCTTGGTTGACAGTAAATGACACTAAAAAATCGTAGTACGATTATAAATTAGTTCTTGATTCTTAGAGATGCGATCAAAATACGGTGTCTTAGTTCTTCGTGGCTAAAACAACGCGTTCCCGGAAAGCGACTTTCCGTTCACCTCAGGATTTTTCCTCGATACGTTTGATGAATGTGCCGCGATTTATTGCTTTAATACCTGCCGCTGGTGTGGGTGCGCGTATGGGTACCACGGTACCCAAGCAGTATGCCGAGCTGTTGGGTAAACCTATGCTTGAGCATGTGATGGATACCTTTGTTCATTGCGAGCAGATTCACCAGATTTTTGTCGTGGTGAGCTCTGATGATGCGTATATCGAGGATATTCCGGCTAAACCGCGCACGCAGATACTTCGCTGTGGTGGCCCGACTCGGCAAGCATCTGTGACGAATGGTTTGCTGGACATGCAGTCGCAGGTGGATGCTAATGATTGGGTGCTGGTGCATGATGCTGCTCGCCCCGGTCTGACAGTGGCTCTGATAAACAAACTGATTGCCGCTGTAAAGGATGATCCTGTGGGCGGTTTACTGGCAATGCCTGTGGTGGATACGATTAAGCGCAGTGATGCGCACGGCCATGCTGACCATACGGTGTCGCGCGAGCATTTGTGGGCAGCGCAAACGCCGCAAATGTTTAAACATGCGCAGTTACTATCAGCCTTGCAAAGCGGCAGCCATGTGACTGATGAGGCGAGTGCGATGGAGGCTTTAGGTCTCAAACCGACATTGGTTGAAGGCAGTCCGCGTAATTTTAAAGTCACCTTGCCGCACGATGTTTTGCTGGCTGAGCTGTATATCAAAGGAATCGCATGAAAAAAGCACCACCCTATCGCATTGGTCAAGGCTATGACTGCCACGCATTGGTACCGGGTAGACCTCTCATTATCGGTGGCGTAAAAATTCCTCATCGATTGGGTTTGCTCGGTCATTCGGATGCGGATGTGTTGATACATGCAATTATCGACGCCTTGCTAGGTGCTGCAGCCTTGGGTGATATTGGTCGCCTTTTTCCCGATACGGATCCTAAATATTCAGGCGAGGATTCCCGCATCTTGCTAAGGGATGCAGCCCACAGAGTAAGAGCGGCGGGTTATGAAATTGGCAATATCGATGCGACTATCATTGCCGAGGCACCGAAGAT
>CAINAY010000494.1 GCA_903846425.1 uncultured Noviherbaspirillum sp. | reverse complement strand
TTTTGGCTAAGCTTTTTGATGTAAGTCTGCGCATCATTCCATGAGATATTTTCAACAGGTTGTGCTGATCCCTTGTTTAAACTCGGGTTAGTGTCCATGACTGCATGCCACTCAAACTGTGTAACTTCAAATTTGCCCAAAGCGAATGCTTGGATTTTTACTAAATGTCGAGGTTTTTCATTATCTTGTGGATCTGGATTTTTCGAGGTGCTAGATCCAACCAAATCAGAACTACCCATATAAAAATTTGCAGACTCTAACTTCACCATTTCTGGACAAACTGAGCAGTCAGTGAATGCCCAGGTCGCTTTAGTCAGAGTCATTAAAAGTAGAAATAAATAAATTCTCATGTTTAGCTTGCCTATTCAAGATACGGAACTTGCGCATGTTTTATATAACTATTTGTACGCAGGGTCAAAAGGTTCAACGTTTCAAGCATAAAGCAATCTATGCAGCCTTACTTGAATCACGAACAGGGGGCATATTGGGGGCATTCCAAAAAACACTTTTTTAAAAAGATCCGATTTGCAAGACGTTTCAGCCAAAGTTTGGTTGACGCCGCATACACCAATCAATAAAAATTCCATCCGTTTTTTTGGATGGCTTTTTTATTGATTATTCGAATTGACGGGAAACGAAGCCGCGGCCACGCGGGGGTTTAGGTAGGGTTTCAGCCGAGTGACATAGACTGGCGCGCCTTCTCATCTTGCTATATCGTGAAATTTCAAGATGTTTCATGAAAGAGGTAAATATGACTACTCCTGCCCATGAAGAATTCTCTTCTCAAGCCTCACCTGAGGTACTGGCCGCACTGCGCCAGATCGCCGAAAACCAAGGGCGCCAGTTTCAGGCAGTGCTTGATGAAGCTTTGCGCGACTACATTGACCGGCAGCCAAAAGATCGCCCTCGCCGACATGTGATGGCCTCTCTCGCATCCAGCTTGGAAGAGTTCGACAGTCTCTACCGAGAATTGGCGAAGTAACCCGTGACGCACGATTACCTGACTGTGGCCGATGTACTAGGCATGCACATGGTTCTTTTGCAGCGCTAAGCCAGCGCTGAAGGCGTGCGTGACCCGTGAGCACTCGAGGCCGCACTATTTCGTCCACAAACGGGCTATTACGAAGACATCGTGACGGAAGCGGCTGCGCTAATTGAGAGTCTTGCGATCAATCATCCTTTTGTGGATGGCAACAAGCGTATCGCCTTCGCGGCTGCCGATGTTTTTCTCCGTATAAATGGTTGGCGTTTACAACGATCACCGATGCAAATCCATGCCGAGATGATCGAGATGTTAGAGACGCGAACGTTTGACATTGCGCACTTAGAGCCATGGCTGCGAGGGTTCGCAGTCATCGCAGAATGATTCAGAAAATAAAAAACCACCCTTACGGTGGTTTTTTATTTGGGGGGGTGTGGAGACATTAACCCGCCTCCACCATAAAAATCACGCTTTTCCGCTGGCGATTTTTTTAGCCATACTCCAGCGATGCACTTCGCTAGGGCCGTCGTAAATACGAAATGCACGCATGTCGGTAAAGATACGCATGACAGGAGTTTCCCCCGTCACACCCAAGCCGCCCATGATCTGCACGCATCGATCGACCACACGCCATTCAGCTTCTGAGCACACTACTTTGGCACGACTCGATTCAAACGCACCTCTCTCGCCGCTATCTAATAGCCACGCGGTATGAAGGATGTGCAATCGTGACGTCATGAGATCCATGTCGTTATCGGCAATCATAAAGCCCACGCCTTCGTGCTCAACCAATGGCTTGCCGAACGCTTCGCGCTTGCGCACATACTCCAGCGCGA